>NZ_CP192592.1:0-3636 GCF_050632285.1 Serratia sp. L9
TGGTGCCGGTGGTCAGGTTGACACTGCTGCCGGTAATGGCCAGCGGTGCAGCGGCTTCGGCGGCATTGAGTTTATCGTCGCCCGCGAGGGTATCGATGGACAGCCCGCTCAGGCTGGTATCGACGGTGACGGTGTGGCTGGCGTTGGCCGGGTTACCGGCGCTGTCGCTGACGCTGGCGGTGATGGTTGCCTGGCCGTTGGCCAACAGCGCCAGATCGGCGGCAGGTACGCTGGTACTCCAGGAGCCATCGGCGAGGACGTTGGCGCTGTAGGTTTTGCCGTTCAGCGTGACGGTGACGGTGCGCCCGGCTTCCACCTGGGTGGTGCTGCCGGTCAGGGTCTGGCTGGTCTTGACTTCCGCGCCGTCGACAATGTCGTTACCGGCAAACACGCCGATACTCAGGGTCGGCAGGGTGGCCGCCGCCGCATCCACGGTGATGGCGTGGGTGACGCTGGTGCTGTTGCCAGCGGCATCACTCAGTGTGGCCACCAGGTTATGGCTGCCATCGGTGAGGGCTTGCAGGTCCGCCGTGGGCAGGCTGGTACTCCAGGTGCCATCCGGCTGTACCACGGCGGTGTAGGTTTTGCCATTGAGCGTCAGGGTGACGGTACGGCCGGCGTCCGCCAGCGAGGCACTGCCGGTGACGGTCTGGCTGGCCAGCACTTCGGCGGCGTTAAGCACATCGTCCCCGGCGATCACGTTGACAGTCAGGGTAGGCGCGGTGGCATCGACGGTCACGGTGGTGTTGAGGGTATTGCTGTTGCCCGCCGCATCGGTGACCACCACGCTCAGGGCTGGCGTGCCGTCCGGCAGGGCCTGGAGATCCGCAGCCGGAACGGTCACGCTCCAGTGGCCGCTGCCATCGACGGTGCCGGTGTAGGTTTTGCCCCCCAGGGTGACGGTAACGGTCTGGCCCGGGGTGGTGACGCCGGTCGAACCGGTCAGGGTCTGATCCTGGCCCGCTTCTGCGTTATTCAGAATGCCGTCACCAAACGGCGTATCCAGCGTGGCCTGCGGCAAGGTATGGGTAAACACGTCCAGGCTATGGCTGCCGCTGACCGGGTTCCCGGCCTGATCGACGGCGGTCACGGTCACGGTGGTGGTGCCATCCGCCAGCAGTGCCAGATCGGCGGCCGGGACCGAGACGCTCCAGGAGCCATCGGCCAGGGTGGTGCCGGTGTAGGTCTTGCCGTTCAGCGTAACGGTGACGGTGGTGCCGGTGGTCAGGTTGACGCTGCTGCCGGTAATGGCCAGCGGCAACTGGCTTTCAGCCAGATTGAGCCGGTCATCCCCGGCGATCGGGGCAATGGCGATGGCGCTGATGTCGGTATCGACGGTGACGGTGTGGCTGGCGTTGGCCGGGTTACCGGCGCTGTCGCTGACGCTGGCGGTGATGGTTGCCTGGCCGTTGGCCAACAGCGCCAGATCGGCGGCAGGTACGCTGGTACTCCAGGAGCCATCGGCGAGGACGTTGGCGCTGTAGGTTTTGCCGTTCAGCGTGACGGTGACGGTGCGCCCGGCTTCCACCTGGGTGGTGGTGCCGGACAGGGTCTGGCTGGTCTTGACTTCCGCGCCGTCGACAATGTCGTTACCGGCAAACACGCCGATGCTCAGGGTCGGCAGGGTGGCCGCCGCCGCATCCACGGTGATGGCGTGGGTGACGCTGGTGCTGTTACCCGCCGTATCGGTGAGCGTGGCCACCAGGTTATGGCTGCCATCGGCCAGTGCCGCCAGGTCGGCGGCAGGCAGGCTGGTACTCCAGGTGCCATCCGGCTGTACCACGGCGGTGTAGGTTTTGCCATTGAGCGTCAGGGTGACGGTACGGCCGGCGTCCGCCAGCGAGGCGCTGCCGGTGACGGTCTGGCTGGCCAGCACTTCGGCGGCGTTAAGCACATCGTCCCCGGCGATCACGTTGACGGTCAGGGTAGGCGCGGTGGCATCGACGGTCACGGTGGTGCTGAGGGTATTGCTGTTGCCCGCCGCATCGGTGACCACCACGCTCAGGGCTGGCGTGCCGTCCGGCAGGGCCTGGAGATCCGCAGCCGGAACGGTCACGCTCCAGTGGCCGCTGCCATCGACGGTGCCGGTGTAGGTTTTGCCCCCCAGGGTGACGGTAACGGTCTGGCCCGGGGTGGTGACACCGGTCGAACCGGTCAGGGTCTGATCCTGGCCTGCTTCGGTGCCATTGAGAATGCCGTCACCAAACGGCGTATCCAGCGTGGCCTGCGGCAAGGTATGGGTAAATACGCCCAGGCTATGGCTGCCGCTGACCGGGTTCCCGGCCTGATCGACGGCGGTCACGGTCACGGTGGTGGTGCCATCCGCCAGCAGTGCCAGATCGGCGGCCGGGACCGAGACGCTCCAGGAGCCATCGGCCAGGGTGGTGCCGGTGTAGGTCTTGCCGTTCAGCGTAACGGTGACGGTGGTGCCGGTGGTCAGGTTGACGCTGCTGCCGGTCATGGCCAGCGGTGCAGCGGCTTCAGCGGCATTGAGTTTATCGTCGCCCGCGAGGGTATCGATGGACAGCCCGCTCAGGCTGGTATCGACGGTGACGGTGTGGCTGGCGTTGGCCGGGTTACCGGCGCTGTCGCTGACGCTGGCGGTGATGGTTGCCTGGCCGTTGGCCAACAGCGCCAGATCGGCGGCGGGGACGCTGGTACTCCAGGAGCCATCGGCGAGGACGTTGGCGCTGTAGGTTTTGCCGTTCAGCGTGACGGTGACGGTGCGCCCGGCTTCCACCTGGGTGGTGCTGCCGCTCAGCGTCTGGCTGGTCTTGACTTCCGCGCCGTCGACAATGTCGTTACCGGCAAACACGCCGATGCTCAGGGTCGGCAGGGTGGCCGCCGCCGCATCCACGGTGATGGCGTGGGTGACGCTGGTGCTGTTGCCGGCGGCATCACTCAGTGTGGCCACCAGGTTATGGCTGCCATCGGTGAGGGCTTGCCAGGTCCGCCGTGGGCAGGCTGGCACTCCAGGTGCCATCCGGCTGTACCACGGCGGTGTAGGTTTTGCCATTGAGCGTCAGGGTGACGGTACGGCCGGCGTCCGCCAGCGAGGCGCTGCCGGTGACGGTCTGGCTGGCCAGCACTTCGGCGGCGTTAAGCACATCGTCCCCGGCGATCACGTTGACGGTCAGGGTAGGCGCGGTGGCATCGACGGTCACGGTGGTGCTGAGGGTATTGCTGTTGCCCGCCGCATCGGTGACCACCACGCTCAGGGCTGGCGTGCCGTCCGGCAGGGCCTGGAGATCCGCAGCCGGAATGGTCACGCTCCAGTGGCCGCTGCCATCGACGGTGCCGGTGTAGGTTTTGCCCCCAGGGTGATGGTAACGGTCTGGCCCGGGGTGGTGACACCGGTTGAACCGGTCAGGGTCTGATCCTGGCCCGCTTCGGTGCCATTGAGAATGCCGTCACCAAACGGCGTATCCAGCGTGGCCTGCGGCAAGGTCATGGGTAAACACGCCCAGGCTATGGCTGCCGCTGACCGGGTTCCCGGCCTGATCGACGGCGGTCACGGTCACGGTGGTGGTGCCATCCGCCAGCAGCGCCAGATCGGCGGCCGGGACCGAGACGCTCCAGGAGCCATCGGCCAGGGTGGTGCCGGTGTAGGTCTTGCCGTTCAGCGTAACGGTGACG
>NZ_CP192593.1:0-162624 GCF_050632285.1 Serratia sp. L9
GATGCCCTGACGCAGGCGGGATTAGTCGTGAAAGGCTTGCCGGTGATGGACGGGAAGCGGCATCGTGTCGCTACGCTGGAGGATAAGAAGGGGCAAAAAAGTGGCGTTTACCGTGGGTTCCTCGATCGCCGACCCGGCGGCTGGTTTATCAACTACCATCGTGCGGAAACGGAGAAGTCGGTCACTAACTGGAAGGCCAGCGGAACAGAAGTTGACCCCGTTGCCCGGCTGCACATTCGGGCTGCAGCCCGCCAGGCACACGATAATGCTGAACGGGCACGAGAGGCCAATTATCGTCGGCAGACGGCGAAAGCGCAGGCATTATACGACAAACTTCCGGGCGCTGACCCCGCCCATCCCTATCTGGTGCGAAAGGGGATAACCCCGACGCCAGAGCTGCGACAAACTCAAAACGGTGCCCTGGTGGTGCCGTTTTTTAATGCTGAGGGTGAGTTTCGCACCTTGCAGTACATCACGCCTGACGGTGATAAGCGGCTTTACAGCGATGCGCCAAAGCAGGGTAATTTTTTGGTGGTGGGAGGCCCGCTCTTACCTGACGCCCCGGTGATGTATGCCGAGGGGTATGCCACTGCCAGAAGCCTGAATCTTGCCACTGGCCAGCCGGTCGTGATGACCATCGATGCCGGCAATATGGCTGCAATAGCCAACGTGCTGCACGCGCGTTATCCCAACACCCCACATATCTTCCTGGCCGATTTGGATCATGCGAAGAAAGTGAACAAGGGATTGCTGATGGCAACCCAGGCAGCGTCCTCAGTGACTTATGGTGCTGCAATTGTGCCTGACTTTACCGACGCTGAAAAAAACTGGGGCTGACCGATTTCAATGACCTTCACCAGTCGCGTGGGCTTGATGGGTTGCGTTTGCTCGTGACCGCCAACATTGCCCGAGCACTGGAGAGCATCCGAGAGGAAAGAGACAAAATGAACCTTCCATCCGATGGCGTATCGCCGCCCATTCCTGACGAACCGCTGCCTACTCCGGTCGACGCTATACCGCCAATGCCGGCCGAGGCACCCTCTTTCAGGGCGACATCGGGCCTGTTGAACCGGCGGTGGATCAGCTTCCCGTTGTTGATGAGGCGCCGATCGATATTAATGATTATGCGTCCTGGGCCGCGCAGGCCGATACGTCGGCAGTACCGTTACCTGATATGGGTACCGAACCCGCAGAGAGTCCCGTGGTTTCTGATGCAGTACCCCCTCAGACGAAGCCCCCATTTCTCTGGCTGGACGACTTAATCCTGACGTGCGCGTACCAGAACCAACCCCGCCTGGAGGCGCAGAATACGTTGTACCGACGCCAGAGACGACTGAAGCGCCCCGGGGGACGGCAGCGGATACGGCAAGTGAACTGGAGGCTGACGTGCCATCTCGCCCAGCCAGTGAGCCAGAGCAAGAAAATGCCATACCTGCGTCACAGTGGGTTCATCGCTCTGAGTCAGAACAGACTCAGGCTGAACCTACCGTTGACGCTATCTGGGTTGGTCCACCGCGCCCGAACGGCGAAGCCGCTGATCCGGACGTTGCGCTGATAGATAAAGATGCGCTACTCCAGCGACTGTCATGGGAGCCGCAGAGCGATAAGTCGGTTCTCTATAAGCTGGATAACGAACCTGCGTTCATCGATCGGGGTTCTCGGTTGGATATGGCTGAAGGGGCCAGCCAAAGTGATGAGAAGGTGCTCGCGGCATTGTTGACGGCGGCACAGTATTACCGGGGACGTATCGAACTGACCGGTAGTGAGGCTTTTCAGGAAAAAGCGATTGCCTTGATTGCCCAACATAAAATCAATGTGGCTATGAAGGTACCCGCTCAACAGGCCATGCTGGAGGATGCGCGGAAGTTATTGGCTGCGCCAGTATCAGTGCGTGACACCGTCACTGGTGACAGGGTTCCGATGCCTGATCATTCTCCCATATCGCAACCAGCGGCATCGCCGGTGAATCACCCCGCCCCCGCAGCAGCCACACCGGCGGACGCCCCGCGAGAGGTTGCACCAGCCGTTGATCATCGTGTCGCTCCTGCAGCGCGACAGCAAGATAATGATGTACAGCCGGACAGCAATATTTCTCCCGCTATTCACCAAAGTTACAAAGCGGCGGCGACGGGTGTGACTGGCAAGGTACTCGAATGTGGTAACGCACCTTTCCGTTTTGAGCCCGGGCAATCGCAAAGCGCGTTTATTACGCTGCGGACGAGAGAAGGAAAACAAACGTTCTGGGGTAAGGAGCTGTCGGGGTTGCTGCGTGAAACGCGCATTAAGCCTGGCCGGATAGCGACACTAACCTGGCTCGGAAAGGAGGCAGTAACCGTACAGGTTCCGCAAAAGGACGATCAGGGGGTGGTCACCCACTTTGAGTCTAAAACTGCTCATCGCAATCAGTGGTCGCTGACCCCGACTGGGGGCGATACGGTACGCACTGGCACTGATGAAGGCGTAAAGCTGGCGGCATTCGATGCGTCGCGCTTTGTCAAAATCCAGTCGGCCATCATCACCCAGTTGCACCTTGATATGCCGCCGCCGGCTGCGCCTAAGGAAGGTGTGTACTGGTTGCGTCCTGATGGGCAGGGCAGTCAGTCCCCCGGAGATGTGTTATCTGCACCGCGGCCGTCAGTGGATAAAGCGGCCGGGGAGCCGGTTGTCAGCAGTTGGTCGAAAGATGGCCATCTTGATTTGTATCTGGTCCGCAGTGATGGCCCGTACCTACAGGGTGTGGTTCGTCACGAAGGGCAGTATCAACATGTCCTGGTGACATTGCCTGGCAGGGATGATGCGCCACCGATGGTGTTCAACACGATCACCCCTGAGGGGGCGAGGCCTGTAGGTTGCGGAAATGGGATCAACCGCAGCAGCGGCCAGCCTGTTCCCCGCGAGAATATTGCCTTCAAGCTGGAAGGTGATAGCCAGGTTCGGATTGGCAAACTGGATGCACCCGCCATCTTACCGCCCGCGCTTCATTCCCGATTGGGATTTGACGAGCGTTGGCGGGATGAGAACACCTCCCCAAAGGCCGCGCCGGCGGCAGCGCCAAAGGCGCAGCCGGGCGACCCTCGCCCGATATAACTCACTGACCGCAAAGGACACTTTATGTTTGAAAAAAGCGTGTGCGCCGCACTGCTTGCGGCGTTGTGCTGTCTGCCGGCTACCAGTTTTGCTTCCACCTGCCGTGCGGGGGCTGCTGCTGAAGCCGGTAGCAAAGCCGGTTATGAACAGGCCCGGCGGGCAGCCGAAGCCTGGGCGTCGCGAGAACAGAATGCCTCCGACCAGTTGCAGGATTGTTTGTCACGGATACGCACAACCACTATCCAACTGCCCACGTTCCCCAGCCTCGCCGACATCATGAACCAGGTGTCCGAGAAGGTCTGTCAGGCGGCCGTTGACAAGATCAACGACAACATCCCCGGCACCATTGACCCGTGGCAAGAGTTCACGGGGCGTTAAGGAGACCCATGCAAACGCAAGAACAGAGATCTGCCGAGGCGCCATTGGCGCCGAACATGGCGCCCCCTGTGTCAGACGATGAGGCGCGTGCTTATGCACATGCCCTGTCCCTGCAACGTCAACGTGAGCTGGGGGCGGCTTTTGCTCATCGCTGCCTGACCGTCATGTTGTGGTTATGTGTGGCGATGGTGCTGTCGCTTTCCCTAAACGGATATCTGGGATGGCAGGTTGCACACCCTCCGGTGAAATACTTTGCGACTGAGAACGGGCGGGTGACTCCGGTCAAACCGATGAATATGCCAGCGTTTAGCTCTGAGGATGTTGCGGCATTTGGTGCCGATGCATTGCGTAAAGGCTTTACGCTCGACTTTGTTCACTATCGCTCGCAGATGACCCGGGTGGAGCCACTTTTCTCTGACCAGGGTTTTGAGGGGTACAACAAGGCACTGACGTCGTCGAACATTCTTGCTGCAGTTAAAAGTCAGCGGATGAACCTGTCGGTTGATGTGGCGCCTGGCGTCATACGCAGCAAAGGGGTACTCGGCGATCGTTATACCTGGGAGTTCCAGTATCCGGTCACACTCAAGCTTGATGGGCAGCAAACTAGTACGCCAGCTCAGCGGTTTATCTTCACTTTGCGCATTCAGCGCACCGACGTTCAGGAAAAGCCGGCGGGTCTTGAAGTTACCCAAATGATTTCAACAAACGCCAACTGAGGTTCCCCATGAAAAATACCCTAATGTTCTCTTTGCTGGCGTTGATGACCACGCCGGTCTGGGCAGAGGCGCCTGCCGCCTCTGCGCCGGCGGGGTGGTCACAAAGTCAGACTCCCACGGCTGCGGTGCCTGCTGCACCGGCCGCTCGACCCGTGTCGGAACCACCATTACCTAATGGTGCCGGGTTGTCCGGTAGCGATCCACTTCCTCCTCCCTCACCACTCTATGCGCAGGCCGAGGAGGCCGTATCACCCTTGACCCCTGATGAGATTAGGCAGTTGCGGGCGCGTCAGTCCGACGTCACCCGGGCCATGATCTCACCCTCTGTGTCGGTGGTGCCTCGTATCAGTGCACTGACCGTCGATTTGTCGCCGGGAGCCAGTTTGCCACTGGTGCGTACGGCGATGAACTACCCCAGTTCACTGACGTTTATCGACAGCACCGGTGCCCCCTGGAAATTGGGGGCTGCACCGATCAGCGGTAATCCGGCCTTCCAGCTTTACTGGGTGCCGGACAGTCCGGTGATGGTGGTCTATGCCAAGCAAGCTTTTGTTAGCGGCAATATCACCGTTTATCTGAGTGGGTTGTCCGTTCCCATTGTGCTGAATGTCACCAGCGGCGAACCGGATACGTCCGCCAAAACCTGGACGGTAGACAGTCGCCTCGATATGCGTGTTCCCCGGCGTGGGCCAGCGGCCAAAGCGACAGCCATACCTGAAAGTCGCATCGGGCTGCATGACAGTACGCTGCAGTCTTTCCTTGACGGTGTACCGCCTAAAGAAGCACGGCGGCTCAAAGTTACCGGTGGCGTGCCTGACACCACGGTATGGCAACTGGGGGATGATTTGTACATCCGATCGCGTGCCGATATTCGTGACGAGTTTGAAGCGACGCTGTCCTCTGCAGATGGCACTCACCTGTGGAAGTTGCCGGCGACACCCTATGTGACGTTTTCCGTTATGGGGAAAACCACCGCGCTAAACATTGCTCTGGAGTAGGACATGGCGAGTGAAAATGATGCAGGAAGGGATAAAAAACTGACATTGACCCTGGTGGCCTCTGCGGTAGTGGCATTGGTAGGCGGGACTTATTTTGTCTGGAGCTGGTTGGCTACGCCGCCACCGGCACCCTCCCAGGTTGATATCAATCGCGTGGGCGCGTCGGTGCACAGCAAGGGGACAGAAACGCCGGCGTATCGGGATTTGCTTCGACAGTATAACCAGGAAGGGGTCACGACCGCACAGCAGCGTAATAGCAGCTTTATTGCTTCTATACCACTGGAGCAGGAACCCGTGACGTTGCCCACCCAAGCTACGAATGCGCGAAAGCCATCGACAGAACCGTCAGCCCGACAGGGTCGCAGTGATTCGCGCCAGGCCGATACGGACAGACAACGGCAGGACGAGCGGCGTCAGAAAGCGTTGGATGCCTTATTGGCGCAGATGGTACCGCGAACGGATACGACATCACCGCCAAGCGGTATACAGGTGGCTCAGGCGCTTGGCGGGGGAGGGTAATGCACCCGGCGGGAGTGGGGGAGACGTGTCGGGCTTTAGCCGCTGGAGTTCCAGCCTGCCGGGCAATATGTCAGTGCAGACGGCCTCACTCAGTACCGGATCGGGGGATCTCCGGTCACTCCTTCCGTGGTCGTGCCACCCTACTGGCGTGGTCCGGGCGTGATCGACATTGGCGTGGATTCAGATAACAGCACCACCCCAGTGTTGGGGCGGTTTGTGTCAGGTCCCTATGCGGGCGCGGTACTTAAAGCCCCTTCTGGCGCGAAGCTGGCGGGGGATGGGGTGGTGATCCACTTCACCGAAATGGCTTTTGGTGGCGTCAATTATCAGGTTGATGCCTATGCGTTGCAGGATGAGAGCCTGATGCCGAGCGTCGCCACTGAAGTCAATAACCGTTACTTCTCGCGCATTGTATTACCGGCCTTACTGAAAGGTATTGGTGGTATCGGTGAGATGTATGCGCAGGCCAATACGCAGGTGGTGACAAACGGCTTCAACGCAGTGACGACGCGACCGGAAACACCGGATGGTAAGGCCGTTGCTGGCGTGATTGCCGGCGGTACGGCCAGTCAGGCTGCGAATGTGCTGAGCAGTGATGCTGCCCGCTTACCGTCGAAGCAGGTCCTTGTCGAGAAGCAACAGGTGGTGGCGATTCAGTTCATGCGCGGGGTTTACTCAACCGATGTGGCCAACGCGGGGGCAACGACAGCGCCAATGGCCACATCACCGGTGGTAAAGCCGGTAGACAGAATGCCGCCGACAGAAAACGACTGGCGGGCACAAACGCAGGCACGAATCGAAGCGCAGCGCAGGCTGCAACAGCAATAAGGGCTATTCAATGGCACGACAATTCGAGCAGAACATGACTATAGGGCAGGATGAAAATTTGCAGTGGCGGCAGAAAAGTCAGCAATTGCGGCAGGCACTGAACTGCGCGCTAGCCTGTTTACACGCCTGTGAGCCTGACGTGATATCCCCCAGGTTGCTTCAGGACTGGGTATCTTCGGATAGGGTGTCCGAGTTGTACCTTCTTATGCATACAGATCAACGTTTTGATGACGGACGGGAAGCGCTGGAGAGTTACCTTAACTGCCTGCCCGGTGTGCACCCTGAGCATGCGTCGGCGATGAGTCCATGGCCGGAGGCAGCAGAGAGTGCCCATGATTATCTGGTTCAACTGATTACTCGGGAGAATAGGCATGAGTGAGTTTTCAACTAACCCAACAGTATCCGCCCCGACTGAAGCTCCGCCAATACCGACTATGCCCGCCAGACCTGGCTTTATGCAACGCAAGTTGCTTTTGGGTCTAACGCTGCCCTGGCTTGCAGGGGCCGTTCTTGCTCTGGGACTTTTTGCGGCTTATCTGTTCGCTCCTTATGTGAATGGTGGTGATGGCGGTTCGGCAGTGACGCAGGATGCCTTTAGTGAGACTGAGTATGGTCAATCTACAGCACCGGTGGCGTTGGCCGCTGTCACGCCGACAGGGGGAACGGACGCGGTTCAACTGCAGAATGATGTTGCCACCATGGTCGGTGGTGTTCGTTCTTTTGCTGAGACTAACCGCACGGCGATTTCCCGGTTGGCGGACACGGTCAAAACGCAGAGTACCGCACTGGCCGCGCTGAAACAGCAATTGACGGACCTGCAGGCACAGAATAACCAACTGCTCAGTAGGTTGTCTGTTGTTGAGGCAAAGCCTGCAGCTGTGGTGTCGCAGGTTAATGACCGTGCCGCGCCTCGTTCTCGTTCTGCGCTTGCCGGCATGCGACTTGATGCGGTGCAAAACGGCATGGCGTGGGTGTACTGGCAAGGTAAAACCTGGGCTGTCAAAGCGGGCGATCGGCTGGGGCGGGTGACCATCACCGGTATCGATGCTCAGTCTCGTGAAGTCAGCACCAGCGCGGGTGTGCTGAAGTGAGGTAAGGGTTATGCCTAACGGAAGCGATGCTATCCAGCTGTTGGTCAATTTCGCGCATAACGTGCAGGGGGCGTTTACCCGTTTGGGGTTTACGCTGGCCATGCTGTTTGCCGTGGTAGGTGCGGTGACATTTCTGGCACATCACGCCAGTACATCACGTAAATCGCCGGGCCAGTCCGCTGGAGGCGGAAAGGTGATCGCCTGGTTGCTGCTGTGCGGAGGGCTGGCGGGATTGGATCAGATGATCGGTGCCGCAGCCCGGCAAGTGGGTTGGCAAGGCGCTACCTTCGACGCCATCAGCTATGTGGATGTTGGCACTTTTGGCGTGGCGGCCGATGCCGCGAACGCCATGCTGACCCTGATCCGCGTCTTTGGCGTTTATGTTGCGCTGCAGGGGATGTTGACCTGGCGCCGGTCACTTAAAGATGGGCATACGGGGTTGTCGGCCAGTCAGGACGTTTCTACCGGAAGCTTGAAATTCACGCTGGGTATCATGATGGTCTGCAGTCCTTATCTGCTTGATGCCCTGCAAAATCCCTTGGCATGCTGTAAGCCTGCCGGGTTTCATCCGCGCGTAAGCGCACTCTCACTTTCATTAATAACAATCTTCATTTTCAAGGAGTCAATCATGCCAAACGACATGATGCTGAAACTTTCCGTGCGCGCTTATTTCATTAAAACGTGGTTACGTCAGCGATTTATGGCGTTTTTGTCAGGAGCTATCGCGGTTCTGCCGGTTACTGCAATGGCCGATGGTGATATTGCGGATATGGCCGACCGTGCCGCTGAAGGTGCCAAGTCCGGGATTAAGTCTGCACTTGTTATTGCACAGCTTGCCGGAGCCGTATTTGTTATTGGCGGACTGATTGCAGCAAAAAATAAGAAGGATAATCCACAGATTAAGGTCTCCCATATTATCTCGGCAATTCTGTTTGGCGTCTGCCTCGTCGTGGTACCGGAAATTATCAAACGAGCGCAAACACAGGTGGGCCTGTCACCGGTCAACGTCGGTTAACGAGATACGCTCCGGATTTCCGGAGCGTTTTTTATGGAGTGAATCTATGGCACAGCGGCATATTCGGGGAGATGGTCCGGTCTGCTTTTGGTTGAGGATTTGTCATGACTGAAGCTCAGTTAACGCTAGCGCCACTTTCACTGGATATCAGTGGCGATCCCCAAACACCGGTGCCGCAGCCGATGGACGATTCACGTTGTCAATGCTGTGGCCTGCATATTAACAAACTGTGGCAGGGGGCCCGTGCAGGATTTGATGAGTCACATGCGGTATGTACCTTGTGTTATCTCACCGGGCACCTTGACAGCTCCACCGCAGCCCATGCTCGTCTGGTCTGGCTTCCCGGCGTTTCACTGACAAATGCCCTTCATCTGCAGCGTCAAACTTTGTTGGCGATGATTACCGGCACCCGAGCGCAACAGCGTGAGGGGAAACGTTTGTGGCGTTGGATGGTACTCCATGCTCGGGAGGTTGAAGGGGCATGGGGAACGGCGCGAGTGGGGAATTTGCCGCAGCCATGCTGCGATTGCCCCCAGTCAAGCGGGCACGCCTGCAACAACGACTGGTTGGCTGCGTACCTGTATTTCCCCCTGATGTGTTCGATGACCTGTCGCTGTTGTTGCCTGAGGGTAAAACAGCGGCGCAGGCCCTGACGACCTGGTGTTTCCCTACCTACCGCCGGAGTGATTTGTATGCCGAACCCGATCCGCTGGATTGAAGAGATAATTACTGCAACTTCCCGCTTTGCAGTGTCGCGGGATTTACCCGACTACTGTGATCTGCAGACAGTGATCCGCCTGACAGATGACGACCGTATACGCCACCCCGAGCTGGCAGCCCCCTACATTTTGGTGACTGACGACGGTGATTATTGCTCGGCCTTTGCCGTCGCCGGCAGCTTTTGCGATACCGATGAAATGGCGGCATCTGACGCGCCGTTTTCCTGGGCGGGTCGCATCAAACGTATGACCGAATCCTTGAATGCGGTGTATCGCCGACATGGCCATAAGTTCAGCCTGATTTACGAGGATGATCCCTCACGCGGGGAAGAAGAGGTCAGGCGCCTAATGGCGCCTCAATACCGGTCTATTCGCCGTACCGGCATGGCGCTGAAGGAAATTCTGGATGAGCGGGTGGCCAAGATTAGCCCCTGGGTGTCACGAGAACGCTGCTATCTGGTGTGTTATACCGGACGTAAGGCATTGTCCGCCCACGAACTGATGGACGAAAACAAGCGCCTCAAGGCGCTTATCCAGCAAAGCCCCGATGCGCGTTTTGGTCAAAACCCTGTGTTGGCTGAGATGGTGGGACAAAAATCAGACATGATGCCTTTCTCAGCGGCATTGAAGCGGCATTGAGAGATAACGGCGAAGGCGTGCTGTTGAGTCGTCTTGACGCGCACTCCGTTGGGCATGCATTGCGTGAGCAAGTGGATCGTGCCGGTACATCAGAACACTGGCAGCCATTGTTGCCGGACGATCCTATCATGCCGCATGGCGTACGTGATGGTGAAGATCATACGCCATTCCTGGCGCCATGGCTGAACTTCCAGTTGATGAATCAGGATATTCACCCGCAGGGCAATATGTTGCGCATTAACGGCGTGTGGCATGGCACCTTGTCAGTAGTCCTTGGGCCACAAACCCCTCAGTCGTTTGCACATCTTAAAGCGTTGGTACCACGTGCGGTACCCTGGCGGGTACGGATGGATGTGATGCCTGGCGGCATGTCGGCGCTGGGCGTCAAGAAAGGGACGCTCGACTTTATGGCGTTCGTGCCGACGTTACGGCCGATTTGGAAATCCATCGCTGCACTGACACAAGTTGAGAAAAATGAACCTGTCTGTGTGATGACGATAACGGCAGCGACCTGGGGGGACAGTCCGCAGGCGGTGACGCGTAATCTGACGCTACTGACGCAGGCTTTCCAGTCATGGGGGGTATGTGAAGTCACACAGACTTTCGGCGATCCGGCTCGGGCCTGGGTTTCCACTTTGGTAGCGGCCAGTAAAGGTAGCGGCCCCAATCCGCTCTACCCACCGTTATCCGAAGCACTGAACCTGGCGCCGTTGACGCGGCCGGCATCTGCCTGGGAAGACGATGGCAACGCCTTGTTCCCCACGCTGGATGGCAAACTCTATCCTGTGGGGCTGGCCACCAGTAAGCAGAACAAGTTGACCAATCTGGTGTCCGGTTCTCCGGGGACGGGTAAGTCTGTATTACTGAATGCGCTTGGCAACATTCAAATCACTAGCGCTCAGCAAAATCTGCCGTTTTTTGCTGGGGTCGATAAGGGATTCTCAATGCAAGGCCAGATTGCCTTGCTGCGCGATGCTTTGCCGCCGGAACGCAAGGATGAGGTGGTGGGTATTGTTTTGCAGAATAGTACGGCTCATTGCCGCAACCTGTTTGATATCCAGTTGGGGGCGCGTTATCCGATAGAACCTGAACGCAACTGGATACTCGGCATGTTGACCGCCATGTGTATCGATCCCAGCACCGGTGAACCCCCTAATGCCCGCGATACCCGACAAATCCTCGAACGTGCCATCAGTAAAGCCTACACCACTAATGCAGAAGTCAGCCCGCAGGCTTATAGCCGCGGTCTACCTGGATTGGAGTGTGTTGATGCGGCATTGGAGAAATTGGGGCTGTTTGAACGGTTCGACGCAGACTGGTGGGATAAAGCTCTATGGTACGAAGTGCGTGATCTGCTGTTTGATGGGGGTTATGTGAGAGAGGCCCAATTGGCCCAGTTCCAGGCTGTACCGGAACTGACTGACATGACCGGTATCTTGAATCATGAAGATATTCAGGGTGCCTTCGGTAAAGTGCAGCGAGATGGCAGTCAGGAAAAGTTGCTGGAGTATATGTATCGCTGCATGAAAGACGCGGTGGGTGAATTCAAAATGTTGGCTGGGCGCACGCGGTTTGTCATTAGTCCTCGAACACGCGTGATCGCGATAGACCTCAATAACGTGATGGGGGATGACAGTAAGGCGGGGCATCTCAAAACGGGGATCATGTTCTTGTTTGCTGGCCAGGTGGCAGGCGGTGATTTCGTATTGCCTCAGTACCGTGATGCGTTGCTTGCAGCGGTCGACAAGCGTTATCACGCATTACATATCGAACGATTGGAACAGTTGGATCAAGAGGTCAAGACCAAGGGGTATGACGAACTGCATAACGCCAAGAAAGTGCCGTTTATTTTCCCCATGCTGGAAACTCAGGACCGTGAACAACGGAAATTCGGGGTTCGCACCGTGTTGTCTTCCCAGTACATGCGCGATTTCCCTGAGGCCATACTTCGCTCGGCTAACTCATTGTTCATGATGGAAGTCGATCCGGATGACGAAGCTCTGCTGGTTGAGCGTTTCAAGGTGCCGAAAGTCACCTTGCGCAACTTCCAGCGCTGCGGCACAGGCCCTGCTCCTGACGGGAGTGGCGTGCCGTTCCTGGGCATTTTTCGTATCAAGGGCGGTGGTACGTTGGCCCGGATATTGAAAAACGCGCTGGGGCCCCTTGAACTGTGGGCGCTTAACTCTTCACCGATAGACAGCTCACTCCGGCGGCTGTTGTACGAACAAGTTGGTGGGGCAACGGCGCGTGCCATTCTGGCCGAGGCTTTCCCGCAGGGCACTGCGGAGAAGTTGATCGAGCTGCGTCGAAAGCAGGTCGGCGATGTGGATGCCGGCAATGTCACGCGCCAACTTTCCTCTGAGCTTATTGCCAAACGCGGCTATCACCTTTAAGCGAGAAAAATCATGAAATACTCTGCGACAGTGGTCGCGCTGGCGGTCAGTCTGGTACTGACCCAGCCCGCGGCCGCGTATACCGTTTATGTCTCCGGCAGTGCGCCGATTGAATTCCAGGTTATGCCGGCAATGGGCACTATCAATGCCACGTTGGCGGAGATCCTCACGACGGAAACCCAGATAGGCACTGCCATCGTTCAGGCCAGCGACAAACAGGTGTCGGCGGTGACGGAAGCAGCCCGCGCACAGCGTGAGTCCGATATTTTTGGGCGTCAGACGGAGCGTCTGGAGCGTGCCCGCGACAGCTTCACGGTAACGGACAGTATTTGCAGCGAATCGGCTTCCGGTATGGCCACGCAGGTCAGTAAGCAGACCCGTTCCAGCGCATCTCGACTGTCTGGCGGCGGGGGCGTCAGCAACGAAATGGTGCGCAAAAGCGTGGCGTCCCTTCCGGTGGCGCCGCGTCAGGGGGTATCGCAGTGCGGCTGTACATGCGGCTTACTGTACGGCAGAGGAAGCGGCAACCTATGGGGGGACAGACCTGTGTCCACAGGTATCTCCGCTGCCCGGCGGTGATATCGAGCTGCGTTCCCTAATGGATGGCGCCGGCGCTGTCGGCAAGGCACCTGATCTGACCTTCAATCAAGAACAGGTGGATGCGGCGATGGCCTACATGAAAAACTCGTCCCGCCATGATGCAGGACGCACTCCGGGTAAAGGTGATATTCAATCGGCCACAGGCCGCGAATATCAGGGGTTGCTGACACAATACAAATCAATACAGAGCGCGGCCTCTCAGCCCCAGCTAGATATGATTGCAGCCAGCCAGCCCAATCCTGCGACTCGGGACGCGTTAGGTGAGTCGCTACAGAGTCCGTCTGCCAGTCAGTATTTTTCAGCGACGGCGAGCCAGGAAGCGCAAAAATCTGGGGTGATGAGCGAACGGGAATACGAGTCTTTCGAAGTTGGCCGGCGTTATGCCAACATTGCGTATGAAACCGATCTGCAGGCGATGAGTGGCGACAATCTGACGCGTGAGTTGGTCCGTGTCCAGAGCCTGGGTAACTGGTTGCAGTTGGGCATTAAAAACGAGCTGCGTAAGGCAAATGTTATCACCGGTCAGCAATTGGCCATGGCGGCAAAAGCACAATATGCGCCGCAGCTACAGCAGCTTTCCAACCAGATGAGTGCGGGAGTAACGGCTAATGCAAACTGAACGTGACGATAAGAAAACCGGAACCTCCTCGTTGCGGCGTGTTGGGAAAGTAGGGCTGTCATTGGTTAACCCATTCTCTGACCTGGGCGTTATTTACCGGGGTAGCATGCGGCCGATACTGAACAACCTGGAGCGGGTACGGGAGGTGGTTAGCGAACGTCGTCAGGTTGACCGTGAAACTTTGACCTGGGCACAAGCCGTGGTGGCAGCGGGCGTTTCGGTTGAGCAGCTTCGCACCAACTATGTACGCATCCGGGCATTTTGGTGGTTCCTTATGCTGATTTGCGGCGGACTATCCTTGATTTTGTTAGTGATGATCATGGTGAGTTTAGTCTCCCTGCCAGGCTCGGTCCTGCTGCGTGCGACGATTGCGTCATTGATTTTGGCGTTGTTAGGGGCTGCAGGGTTCGTGAAAGCGCTGATCGTGACGTATCGCCTGTGGCAACTCAATACGCAGCGCGTCAGTAAAGAAGAAAAGGGGACGTTCGGTGATTTTCGGTCGGAAAACCGCTGTTGTCGGCAAACGGTATCATTGGGGTATTGGCGCTGACAACCAGAGTGCATTGCCGTTGGTGTTATCTCCTTTGACGCCTCATTCCCTTCTCTGCCTTCTGCCCTGCGATCTGCCGGGGTCATAATATACGGACAACACGATGAAATTTCTCAAAAGGCTGTGGTCAGCAGGCTTGCTGCTGGTCTTTTCCTGGCCGGCGTTCGCCGATGGTGTGAATTATCAAACCATCGCTGACGCTGCACAGAAAACCAATGACTTATCGCGCCAGGCGCTGGTCATGATCTTTGGGGATGTGGTGCTACATCCATTCGCCCCCGGCCAACAAACGTTGATCGGCTCACTGTTTGCCATTATCAACGGTGTGCTGTGTGCCATTGCCCTGTTCTGGTTTTTGACCGTGACGATGAAAACCGTCGTGAAGGCTGGGCATGAGGGGCGTGTGTTTAATGGTGCTCGCTCGATGTTGTATCCGGTTATGACCTTTGCGGGTTTTATCACTCTGGTGCCTACAGGCTCGGGGTGGTCGATTTCGCAATTGGTGATGCTGTGGGCCGCGTCGGTGATGGGCGTCGGAAGCGCCAACCTGCTGACAGATAAAGCGGCGGATATGATGGCCAGCGGATATTCGATGGTCACGCAGCCGACCGCGCCGGCGACCCGTTCAGCTGCACGGGCCATTTTTGAGATGAACCTGTGCAAATATGCCATCAACCGCGAACTGCAGGCCCTTTATGCGTCAGGGGAAGCGAATACGCCCATGATGAGCACGAAAGGGGGCAACGGTGAGTATGATACCGGTAATGGCAGCGCCATTTGCGGGTCGGCGAAAACACCGAACTCTGCCCGCAGCGGCGTATGGAACTTGTTGTTTGACAGCAAGGTCGATACTGACAGTGTCGTGGCATCACAAAAACAGGCGCTTGATAGGATGCAAGCGTCACTGGATCGTGCGGCAATGGACTTTGTCGATACGTATTTGAGCAAGCGTGATCAGGACAGTGGCAGTTTTCAGGATGTGGAAACCGACATTCAGAATGCGGCGGCCGACTATGAAGATACGGTCAACAAAGCGCTGAACCAGATTAACTACAAGGATTCGCTGCAGAGCCAACTGGTTAATCAGATCAAGAGTTATGGCTGGGTTTCTTTGGGGGCCTGGTATCACACCTTCGCGACCGCTAACAGTAAAACCAACGATGTGGCCAATGCGACGCCGATCACCAGTGGCATGAGTGGGGTGGGTGAGCACGGTACGGGAGACTTGTACAACCAGGTGTTTACCGCCTATCGCGCACAGGTGCAGAACAGTACCTATACACCACCCCTGGGAACACAAACAGAGAGCGAGATCAGTGCTGCTGGTGCAGCTCAGGACCCGAACTCTGTATTTGTTGGCATATTAAAGAGCCCGATACAAAAACTTACTACCCTGATTGCCACAAAAAATCTGGGTACAGACTCGGATTTCAATGGGCAGGTTAACCCGCTGATTAAAATGCAAGAGGTCGGTGATTATACGCTGGGTACCACAGAAACCTTGATGGCAGCTTATGCCGGCACCTGGGCGATTGCATCAGCGGCCAGTAACTCACCGGTGGGGTGGGCGAGTAAGATCTTTGCGGTTGATGCTGGCGCGGTGGTGAAGGATGTGATGGGTGCGCTGGCGCCGATGTTTTACTTCTTTATGTTTGCGCTTCTGGCTATCGGGTTCTCACTGGCGGTATTTTTGCCGGCCGTCCCTTTTGTTTTCTGGATGACGGGCTTCTTTAACTGGATTGTCAGTGTGCTGATTGGATGTGCTGCTGGCCCTATGTGGTCAGCGACTCATCTGGGTGCTGAAGAAGACAAGGGGAGTCGCAGCGCGTATGGGTATATTTTCCTGATCGACATGATGTTGCGGCCATCGCTGATGGTATTGGGGTTCTTCTTCGCCTCTGTGGCGGCGATTGCCGGTGGCACGGTACTCAATCTACTGTTTGCTTCAGCACTGGCCAACGCCAATGCTGACTCGATTATGGGGTTGGTCAAAATGGTCGGCTGGCTGATGATATATGCGCGTATTGCCACCTTTGGCGTGACACGCTTATTCAGCCTGCAGGCCTCACTGCCAGATTATGTGATCTCATTCCTCGGTGGTCGAGAAGGTAATAATGTCATGGGCGGCTTGGTCGATAATATGAAAAATATGTTCGGTGCAGCAGGTACGGGTTCACAGAGAATTCCCGGTATTCGCAATATGCCGAAGCGGTCTGGAAAGGGTAGTGAAACTGATGGGATTCAGTAGAAAATACCCTGACAAACGTACAGTTGTTGGGTATAATATCAGCAACTGCAGTTGGAGGATAAAACTATGGTGCAGCGATTGAAAACTACACGCGAAGGATGGGCTTGGGTTTTGAAAATCCTTTATATGGTATTGGCGGTGCCCTGCCTTCTATTTTTAGCGTTAGCGTCACTATTAACGTTAAGTGATGTTTTAAAAAACGGTGATCTTTACCAGCTATTTTTCTACGGGATGATCTGGTCTGCTTTATTAATTCCAGTTGGTATCTTTGCTAAACGGGTTATTAGTAAGCGCCGCATTCTAAAAATCATCACTAACGACATTAAACATCCAGATTACTTTATGCCAGAACATGGGTATGAGATGTTCCATGAAGGTGATGGTAAATATCTGGGTATCGATATCAAGCGCGGCACCATCCTTTACGTGCACCGTATCCGAAAAGGTGAAGTGGATGTGATTGGACTGGATATGAACGACTGGACCAATCGGGAAGTGGAAGGAAAGATGTTACGCCTTTATACCAAGCTCCCTGAGCTGCCCCGCATTGAAATTGCTACTCCGTGGGCCCAGCGCTGGTTTGATACGCTGGGTTCGATGGAGTTCAAGCAATATCAGCCGGCGATGCCGTTCTCTGAGTATGTTGATATTCACCGTGAGCAGCTGGAGCGTGAAAACCATATCGCGATCCCTCGTCTGGCCTGAGCCGTACCTTATCCCCCTCTAGTCACCTTACCTGGTGGCAAACACCCTTAACACCGGCTTTTAGCCGGTGTTCTTTTTGCGAGTTCCTCTATGTATAACCGCCCATCGCAGAGCGCGTGGGACGGCGATCAAGGGCAAATGTTCCTGGCCTTCTGCGCTGCCGTTCTCTTGTGCTGGCTATTTTTTGATTCGTTCGTGTACTGGAGTTGTTGGGTATTGTACTGGTTCTGGACTGCGGTAGATGTTCCCCGGATCCACGACTGGGTGGGTGGAAAAATAAACCTGCTGGCCGATACAGCCAATCATGCCGCCAGCGTGTCCTTCGGTGAATGGCTAGATGTGATGAACGCGACTTCAGGTATTTTGCTGTTGTTCCTGGTGCCAATCATCCTGGCCAGTGTTATCGCGTTGGTACAGCATCCTGTTCTGGCTTTTCGTAGCAAACGGCCTATCAATGTCCATACGTTGCCGGGGCTGGTCAGTGGTTTTGCCCCCTCCGTGATGCCCGTTCTGGCCATGGTATCCGGGCCGGATGGCCTGATGAATGATCCCGCCCCGGCTAACGTTTGGGCGCTGAAACCCGAAGACTTCACCACGCAACATCAACTCGTTCAACGCAAGACGCTCGATCGGACTGCCGCAGCGGATGTCTTCACTGCACAGTTGGGAAAAACAATGTGTAATGTGACAAATTGGCACCCTTATGAACGTGCATTGCTGGCGGTGTTTGGTCTGCAGGTATTCCTGAATGATCGGGCGGCGGCGTCACGATTGCTGGATGACCTGAATCGCTCCTGTGTCGTGAGGCGTTTTTTACGGCGCAAGCGGGTTTCTCCTGTGCCGTTGTTCCGGTTGGCCAATGCAGCTTTTGAACGCGTGGTTCAAGCGCCAGGCGTCAACGAGTGGTTGGCTGGTCACGGGTATGTGCGCAGTGCGCTGGTTGGGTTGTATGCCCGTGACCTGCGATTGCCCCCGGCGCGTTTTCGTTGGCTCAAGGGTGTTGACCGTACATTGTGGTATGGCCTGCATTCGGCAGACACTGCCAAGGTGTTTGTCGAAGGCGCCGGTATTGCTGCTCAGGCTCGGGCCGAGGTGCGAGCCAGCAAGTTGGGATTGCCCCGTCCGAGCATCATGGTGGATCAAGCTGTTGAAGGGCTGCAGGCCGATCTGGAAAGTCTGGGTTTGGTCTATCCGTATACACCGGTGGTTATTAGTCGCCGCCAGGCGACAGAACAATCGGTGATGTCAGCTGTTTATGCCGTTACCGATGAGCCGGACAGCGAGGAGGCAACTTCACCGTAGCGTCACTCCTCTTCATTATCTGATTACACCCACCGAATTTTACCCCATTTGTACGCCAAGCCAATCAGGCTCTGGTGTCGATCCGTATTTGAATTAAAAGGATATTCCATGCGTGCAAAATCAAGCTATGCGCCTTTCTCCGTATACATTCGCGACAATCTGTTAGTCGTTCAACGCACAGGGGAGAACGGTGGTGTCCGTGCTTTGTGTACTGTCGACCTGCGCCGCCAGCCGACTTTTTCCTGACTGACGCCGGGGTTCTGTGCTGCGACAAGTTGGGAAACGTATTCACGGTTGAGTCCAGCGCCAATGGTGGCAACGATCAGTTGCTTGCGGCTTTGTCCGGCGCACAGCTGCAGCAGGCGGAAAAATGGCGCTCCCGATGGGGCACCCGGTTGACGATGGCTGGTGTGTTGCTGTTTGTCGGGGTCATGCTGGGTGTTTACCTGGCACAGTCCCGGGAGGTTGCACCCTTGGAGCTGGGGCCAGAGGTTAGCCTGGCACCACCGCCTGTGATTTTGCCGCCAGCGCTTCCTCCGCACGCCACCGCGAATGCCGTACGTCCTGAAAACCCTGTGCCCGCTCAGCAGGCACGGGCTGCCGCGCCAGAAGATGGCTGGGTACTGCCGGCGTCAGTCCGGGCCACCCTGCCGCAGAAGCTGAAAAGTGCTGCCGATCGCCAATTGTTCACCGTGAACTATTCCTCTGGCCATGACCGCACCTTATACGTGTTTGCTGATCCCAACTGCCCGAATTGCCGGCATCTGGAGCCGGCATTAGTGGCTGCAGCCCATTTGGCGAACGTGGTCGTCTTCCCGGTTGCCGTGATTGGGCGCGAGAAATCCATTGCTGCTATTACCCCGGTGTTGTGCTTGCCGCCAGAGCAACGGCCGGCCGCCTGGCAGGCATTATTTACTGTTGGTACGGATGGGCTGCAGTTGGGTAAACAACCCTCAGTCGACAAGAAAGCCGACAACGCTTGTGATGTGGCTGAAAAGGCACTGGGCGTCAACGAGGTGGCCTATCAGGCCTATCGCATTCCGGGTACGCCATGGGTAATTGCGGATGATGGTCGCTATGTGCCCCAGGCGGTCCTGCGAGATCCCGCCCAACTGAGTCAGTTCCTGAGTCAGAAGGAGGTGCCGGATGCAACCCACTGACTACGGCGTTGAACGCAACCGCGTTAACCGCCGTGTTTATCACTCTGCCCTGGGGGACTGGATGTTGTCCCCGGGAGGGCTGGCGATTGGGATGATAGGGTCTGTCATCGCCGGTGTGGTTTGGCCGGTCACATTGTGGTTAACGTTGCCCGTGATGATGTTCTGGGCGCCCGCGATGCTGATGGAGCCGTGGCAAATGCCGATGCGTATGCCGACCGATATGAATCGACTCGATCCTTCTACACAACGGCAGGTACCGGGGAAGCTGTTTGGTTTCTTGCCCGTGACGGTCATGCGTATCGCCATGGGCAAGGCGGCCGGCATCCTCTATCTGGGATATCTGCGTGGGCGTGATGCGGGGCGTGAGTTGTGGTTGTCGATGGATGACATGACGCGGCACATCCTGATGTTTGGTACCACCGGTGCAGGTAAAACGGAAACGCTGTTGGGTTATGTGCTCAACCAACTCGGTCTGGGCAAGGGGCTGATTTATTCCGACGCCAAGGCACAGAACGACGTGGCGCTGGCCATTGCGTCTATGGCGCGGCGCTTTGGCCGTGAAGACGATCTGCGGATGATGAACTTCATCACCGGCGGCCGTTCGCGAGCTCAGGAGCTGCTGGAAGATGTCAAAAACCGGCCGCAAACCAATACGGTCAATGCCTTCGGCATCGCTGAAGAAACCTACATCATCAACCTGATGGACTCGATGTTGCCACCGGCCGGCAATGACGGCGGCTGGCAGGAGAAAGCGCGGGCGATGATACAGGCGCTGGTGTTTGCCCTGGTATACAAATGCCGGCGAGAAGGGACGGTGATGTCGCAGCGCACTATTCAAGCCCATCTCCCCTTGCGCAGTATTGCACGGCTCTATATCCAGTCAGTAGAAGAGCAGTGGCATGATGAGGCGCGATTACCGTTGGAGAACTATCTTGGCACGCTGGCGGGGTTTGATCTGGCCACGGTGGATTCACCGTCAGACTGGGCACCGGAAGCGCTGAACCAGCATGGTTACCTCATTCAGCAGTTCACCCGCATGCTGGCGCTGTTCAATGACACCTACGGTCATGTGTTTGCCCGCGACGCCGGTGACATCGACCTGAAAGATGTGGTTCATAACGATCGCATCCTCGTCATCCTTATCCCCGCACTGGAAATATCTGCCACTGAGGCGGCCGCTCTCGGGCGACTGTACGTGTCTCAGTTGGCGATGATCCTAAGTCAGGACCTCGGTGAAAAGCTGGAGGGGCGGCCGGAAGACATCATGGTCGTTCGCAAGTACAAGGACAGGTTCCCGTTTCTGTGGATATGCGATGAGGTGGGAGCCTGCTACACCGAAAAGCTCGGCGAACTGGCTACACAGGTCCGATCGCTGGGTTATTGCTTGTTGCTGGCCGGGCAGGAAGCTCAGCGACTTAAATCAGCAGCCGGTGACCGTGTATGGACGTTGATTGCCAACATGGGCACCCGTATCACCGGCAAAATCATGGACCCGAAAGACACCCTGGAAATTCTGCAGCTGATGGCCGGTACGGAATATTTGCCGGAAATGAGCCAGATGGTGCGTCAGAACGGCGTTATGGGCAGTCGTTGGGATGAAGACGACAAACTGCAGTTACGCGAGCAGAAGAAGGTCAGTGTGGAAGAAGTGCAGCAGCTGCAGGAGGGCGAAAACATCACCCTGTTCCGGGGCGAAGTTATTCGCGGTTCTTCGCTCTACATAGCGGATGCCGACAAGTTCACGAAAGAGGCGATACAGATTAACCGTTTTATCGAGGTGGCCCCGCCGTCTCTCAATGCGCTGCTTGCGCAGGCTCCGGCAGCCATTCGTCGCAGTTATCCACGGGCTGACCGGATACAGCAGATAGTCCGCCGGCTGGATGCGCCGGACGCACGTTCAGATCTGGAGAACCTGCTGCTGACGGATCCTGCTCTGGCCGCCATCAATGAGCTGGAAGACGAGTGGCAGCATATCTGGCGTCGACGCCCGACGGCGGCAGTCAGCACCAGCCTGTTATGGGAAACGGCACTGGCGCATCTGCCGGCACGCGGGCGTGGTTACCAGGTGCAGGCGAAAATACCGACCGCACTGGGCGTCGGGCAACCTCGTCTTATGGCCTATCAAATGCAACATATTCCGGTTGAGAAGCCGGCCGATAACACTTCAAAAGAGAACGCAAAATGGCAACGAAAATCACAGTAAACGGCAAGACAATGGTCGTCGATGGTAATCATATCCGTGTCAGTGGTAACCAGGTGATTGCAGATGGCCAGACGGTGTCGCTGGGTGATGGGAAGGTGGTGGCAGTCGCCATTACTATTGTGGGGGATGTGCAGGTTATTGATTCCGAAGATGCTGATGTGACGGTGCAGGGGAATGTTGGTACCGTGCGCAGCACCAACGGCAACGTCAGGGCCGGTAACGTCACCGGCAACATCGAGACGCGTGCAGGTAACGTCACCTGTGGCCATGTCCAGGGCGACGTCATCTCAAGGAACGGGAATGTGTTTTACGGGGGCGCAAAATGATGCGGAGCTCTCTGAAAGCCTGGTGTCTGGTCGCGACGTTGGCAGTGGCTCCGTGTGCCATGGCGGCTCCTTCGGTGCAGGTGGGGTTCTCACCTGAAGGCAGCGCCCTGCAGTTGGTGCTGAATACGCTCAATGATGCCCGGAGCAGTATCCGGTTGATGGGGTATTCGTTCACGTCCCCCGAAGTGGCGAAAGCACTGACGAGCGCCAAACATCGGGGTGTTGATGTGAAAGTGGTGCTGGATGCGAAGGGAAACCAGAACAAGGCCAGTCAGGCGGCGATGAATTTGCTGGTCAATGCCGGCATTCCGGTTCGTACCGTCGATAACTTCAAGATAATGCACGACAAACTGATCATCACCGACCAGGTGAATGTCGAGACCGGATCATTCAACTTTAGCCGTGCAGCGGCCCGCTCCAACTCAGAAAATGCGCTGGTGTTGCGTGATATGCCTGGCGTGGCACAAACCTACTTGACGCACTGGCAATCGCGCTGGGATATCGGGAAGGAGTGGCATTCTTCGTATTGAAATGTCCCTCATGCCTTTCTGTAACCCTATGACGACTTGATCCTCTGGGCTCGTGTCGTCCTCTCCTCCTGCATTTTTATCTGTCATCCCGCGCCAACGGGACTGAAAAATGCTTTTTATGCTGCTAACTTACGGATTCTGTAGTACGCTTTGCCAAACGATCCTTTTCAGATCCTTGGGGAGGCAGAAATGCCACAGGTCGTAAACGCAGTTACTTCCTCATCGAAAACGAAGCGCTCTTACCGTAAAGGTAATCCTATGTCAGCTACTGAAAGGCAGTTGGCGGCGATAGCCCGTAAGCGCGAGACTCATAAAGAAGTGAATGTATTTATCAAAAATCCCATGAAAGACCAACTTCTACAGTTATGTGAAGAAGAGGGTTTAACTCAGGGACAGATGATCGAAAAACTCATTGAAATTGAGACGGGCCGCAGAAACAGCAGAATGTAAAAGGTTCACATTCTTGCTAGTTGTACTGGCGAGTGCTAGATTACTGATCGTTTGAAGAATTTTTTGGCTGGCCACGCCGCAAGGTGGCAAGGAATGGGTTTAGAGGTCTTTTGAGCTAAATCCAGAAAAGCAAAAACCCCGATAATCTTATCCATCTTGGCGGACCGAAAAGATTAGCGGGGCTCACTTAAAACTGTATAGAAGCGTTGCTCTATGCAGGGAGTATAGTTTTATGCCTTTTAAAGGTCAACTCCTCCTGTGCAACTTAAGCGCAGGGAGTGGTGGATAACCGCTCAGCCATCCAAGAATCGACTTCAGTCCGTTCCCGGGGCTGCTATGTCAGCAATCCTTTCCCCTCTTATCAGCCTCCGAAGGCTGGTGCGAACAAACCTGCCCTTATCCGGGCGTTGGTGACTGCTGCCCGTGAGAATCAGCCGGCCAGACATGAAGCCTGGTACACCACACCGCGCGTCCAGCAGAAAACTGGACTGACGCGGCCGGTTTTTAAACGTATGAATGAACACCGGGCCAGGGCGATCAATGCGCTGATGGTGGCGATGTCCGATCGTCTGAATATTGTGACCGGTAAGGTTGAGGCTAGCGTTGAACAGCTTTCCGACTGGTGTGGGTTGTCGACCGGTAGTGGTGATAAAAAGAGTATCTCGCGTGCCAGTCGGGCAATCACCACTCTGGAAGAGCTGGGGGCCCTCGCTTGTGAACGCGCCTGGGATGAAGTCAGCCGCTCCCACATTCCTAAAATCATCTGGGTGACTGAACTGTTCTTTGTGCTGATTGGCTACGAGCTGGGTAAGTATCAGGCCGCACAGAATCAGCAACTGGCGTGGGTGAACCAAGGTTTGATTAAGCAGGGGGAAACCCCGATAACTCTGACAGAGGCCCGCCGACGAGCCAAAGAGCAGCATATCAAACGCGCCTTTGAACACAGGGCACGTCACCGTTCCTTCAAACAACAGCGCCGGCAGGCGCAGAAACTGCTGCAGATGGAACGCCAGCAGGCCCGCACTGAAATCCTTAATGGGTTGATAAAGATGTATAGCAAGGGTGAGCTGGAGGCCATGGGCCACCTGGAGCTAAAACGCCAGGTAGACCAGCGTTATCATGCCTTGCGTAAACTGGCCACATCAGCCCCGCCAGATACACCATAACCCTTCTCTTTTGCCCGGCTTTCCGCCCCTCCCGTCATTGATGCGCTTGATTGCGTAGGCCTCGGCACGTCCGTTATCCCTGAATTGACACGTAGGTGCAATTTTTCTGCCCGCCAGCCGGTGTGTTACATGGCTGACGCAAGGATCTGACCTCGTGTTGCGAGTTTTCCACAGATAGATGCAAATACTTTTAACATATTGATGCCTGCTAAGAATTACATGCAAAGTAACTGTAACTTCATTTAGACCTAAAAAGACCTTACAAGAGCTCTGCTCTGTGGATAATGCCTTCGCTTACAGTGGGTAAACCCACGTCGCTCAGAAACGGCGCAAGCGCCTTAAAAGTAGCTCCCGCTAATCGCGGGCAAAGGTCACTAGACTACCTCATACACCTTCTTTACAACTCAACCACCCCAAAGCCGCCCCGCCCCGGGCCTATAAGGCCCGGAACAGAGTGGCTTTAAGATGGATGCTGTAACTAAAATCTTGGAGTCGCTGCAGGTAATACCGCTGAAAGTCATTCGAACACGCTCATAAGCGGCCCTCACGGCCCGCTAACGCGGAGATACGCCCCTCCTGCGGCCTACGCCTTGTCGGGACCACTCCGAACGCGCAAAAACAGTTCTGTGGCGCTGTTAGTGGATTCGGCTCTACAGGGCGAGGGATGGGATAGGCAAAACCTATCAAGACCGGGCGGCTACGCCGCGCGACCGGCGACCCTCATCATCTGAGTTCTTTATGGCCATATATGTCGCCTTCATGCGCTAATGCGCATTGAACCCACAACTTACGATGTGATGCCAGCTAGCCAGAACCGCCGAAATTTCCGACGCACTGCCTAGTGTGAAAAGCAATATTATAAATGTATAATGTGACAAAATGGCATATTAGAGCGAATGGGTAAACGATGACGGGATTCGAGTTGAAGCTTTGGCGGTCGGGGCTCGACTGGACGCAGGAACGGGCTGCTGAGGAGTTTGGTATATCGATGCGTACCTACATCCGTTATGAGCAGAGTAAGCCGCCAAGGGCGATTGTGTTGGCTATCCAGACATTGTCCCTGGTGGCCATGCTAGGGGTCTGAAGCCCAACCGTACGAAAACGTACGCTAAGTATGTTTTTTAACCAGTCGAGCACTTTATTGCCTTGATAACTAGATCGTCATAAAGACCAATCATCCGCCTCGTCCGCCTGCTTAAGAGGTCTGAGCTGGCCCTTTGTTACCTGTTCTGCAAGCGTAAATGTATAGTGCCCCAGCATATTGATATTTGCATGCCGCAGTGGCGAAAGCCGGGCTTCATCTTCTTCATTCATGACTTCGCCCTCATCATGCAAATGTGCCAGGGCGGCCTGCATATAAATGGTATTCCAGAGCACGACGGCATTGGTCACCAGCCCCAATGCACCCAGTTGCTCCTCTTGCCCATCCTGATAGCGCTTTCTGATCTCGCCTTTCTGCCCGTGACAAATTGCTCTAGCGACAGCATGTCTGCTTTCTCCCCGGTTAAGCTGGGTCAGAATGCGACGTCGGTAATCCTCATCATCAATATAATTTAGCAGATACAGTGTTTTATTAATTTTCCCAGCTTCGATAATGGCCTGTGTTAACCCTGAAGGGCGATCGCTGCTCAACAATGAACGAATTAAAACTGACGCCCGGATTGTCCCCAGCGTCAGAGAACCCGCCAAGCGCATCATGTCATCCCAGTGTTGCTCTATCTTTCGGGCATTGGCAGCATTGCGGGCGATGTCATTCAGTACGCCATAATCTGCATCTTTATCCACTCGCCAGAATACAGAAGCCCCGGCATCGGCCAGGCGGGGTGAAAACTGATAGCCCAGCAGCCAGAAAAGGCCAAAGATCAGATCACTGGAACCGGCCGTATCTGTCATTATCTCAGTCGGGTTGAGTCCGGTTTGCTGCTCCAGTAGCCCTTCAAGCACGAAAATGGAATCCCTTAGCGTGCCTGGAACGACAACGCCATGAAATCCGGAGTACTGATCTGAAATGAAGTTGTACCATGTGATCCCGCGACTGGAGCCAAAATATTTTCGGTTGGGGCCTGCATGTACCGTTCGTACCGGGGCAATAAACCGCATGCCATCCGCAGAGGCCACCTCACCACCGCCCCATTTCTGAGCCAGAGGCAGAGTAGACTGGTAATCAACCAGTCTGGCGTTTGCTTTTACCAGCGTTTCTGCCCTGAGATAATTTTGTTTGGTCCAGCTCAGACGATAACGGGTCAGCGCCGGAATATTGGGCCGAATAAAGGGCTCCATGCCAATATTACAGGCTTCAGCCAGCAATACCGCGCAGATACTGACGGTCAGGTCATCCATACGCGCGCCCGCCTCGCTTGCATGGGTAAATTCATCTGCAAATCCTGTATGCGCGTTAATCTCAAGAAGGAGTTCTGTCAGATCGACAATTGGCAGCAGGTCAGATATACGTTTCGAGAGTAACTTCAGCGTCGGCGGTTCATCCAGTCCGTTCAGATGAGCAATGGTCAGCTTCGTGCGTTTACCGGTGAAATCCAGTGAAACAGCCTGATTATCGGCAAAATTTTTAGCGACCTGTCGGTATACAGTGTCAAGTTGCCGGGTCAGCGCGTTGACGGCTTCTCCGGCGTTGAGGGGATGCCCAAGGGAACGATATACCTGCACTCTGTTGGTGTGCCAGTCCTGCCCCTGGAGAAGTTTAGCCCTCGGATCTCCCCAGCGCTCGCTCCGTGCTACGTAAATATCCCGACGTCGCAGGCTGTCCTGTAACTTATTCATAACACAAAGGGTATAGCCCTGTCGGGATAAATGACCGTCTTTACCATAGCAAAGTCGTTTCCAGGGGCCGGTAATTATTGCCATTGGTGCATCATCAATATGCAGCCTCCGGGTTGACATGATCGCCGCAAGGTAGCGTATAGCCTCCAGCGTTGTTTCACCTGCTGGGGCGGCGCTGAATTCAATATTTTCCAGCAAACAGGGAAGAAAGCGGCGGACTCTCCCATACTGTTCCACCATTTCATCGTGGAAACTGGTGTCAGAAGGTCGGGCGATGGCATTTATAAATGCGATGGTATCGGCCAGTTTGGCCGGAGGAAACTTCCGAAATATCGTCGAGCGGAGCAACTCACTGTCAATATTTTCATCCAGGAGCACCGAGCAGATATGTGCTAGATCTAATGCTGATTTATCAAGGTCTTTCAGTGTCCTCAGTCGTTTTTTCTGCCCAATTTTTTCGCCTCCCGGCCGATATCAGCGATAACCCCATCCAGAACGTCCAGCGCGTCATCCAGTGCCGCTATTTCGTAGGAACGGACAAAGGCAACCAGCATAGCTGTTCGCCTTGCGGGCGACATCCGGGCTATTTTGTACACTGAAATCATATCAGCATACCGGGCGAGTGCATTGAAACGCACCGGAGGAATACCTGTGAAGTCGAGATCCTGCATGCTAAATGCTTTCAGTTTCAGGTAGCGCGAAACGGCCTGATTAAATGCTGGGCCGCTGATGGCAACAGGGCCTTTTCTTAACTGATCAAAACGTGAGGTGCGTACTCCATCAGGCACCTGTAACAGTTCTTCAAGTAATGAGCACTGTTCGCCTGATGCCAGTCCGGACAAACGTGACCAGAGCCTATCTGCTGATTTTTCACGTATTTCAGATATCAGACGGGTCAGCGTTGTGACGCCCGGCAACAGTATTTTATTTTGCAGAAGCCAACTGGTAGCCAGATCGAAAAGCAGACCCGGTCGTTCGTTGCTGAGCCAACTGCGGGTGAACAGTAACCGGCTCAACCTGAACGTCCATGGCCACGAAAAATCACGATAGCCATACTGACGACGGATCAGAGCCTGATGTTCGCGCAGCGTGGTTTCTCTTCTGGAGTAGTCGTACAGAACACCCGTATCGGATATTCCCAACTGTCGGGCAACAAACCACAGTACGTTGGCCGGGATCGCTGACAGGTCATGAGGCCATGTGCCAAGAAATCGAACGCTGCCAATCAGCAATGCCACCGCCAGACGGTTTGCCCTTCCGCGCCGGTTGTTAATGAATTCCATATCCACTTCATCCAGCAGAAAGAAACGAGCAAGCTGAATGTCATTAGGCTCACCAGAGAACTGACCATAACTGGTACGTTGTTCCGTGTTTAAAAAATCTGCTGGCAAAAGTGCCTCCCTGGCTACGGATCGCATACGAATACATAAAAATGAGATGTTAATCAGGCTGTTTCAGATATTGATACAGCGTTTCACGGCTAATACCAAACTCGCGAGCAAGCTGGGCTTTTTTCTCACCCTCTGTTGCTCGCCGTCGAACTTCAATTTGTTGTTCTGAGGACAGTGATTTTTTCCGCCCACGGTAAGCTCCACGCAGCCTGGCTAAAGCGATCCCTTCACGCTGACGTTCATGGATTAAAGAACGTTCGAACTCGGCAAAAGCCCCCATCACTGAGAGCATCAGGTTTGCCATAGGTGAATCTTCGCCAGTGAATGTCAGACATTCTTTAACAAATTCGATACGCACACCCTTATGGGTAAGCTTTTGTACCAGACGGCGCAAATCATCCAGGTTACGAGCAAGCCGGTCCATACTATGAACCACCACGATGTCTCCATCACGCACGAATGACAACAGTGAATCCAGCTCTGGCCGCTGGGTATCTTTACCCGATGCTTTATCGACAAAGACTTTATCCACCTGAGTCTGATCCAGTTGCCGCTCTGGGTTCTGGTCAAAGCTACTTACCCTGATATAGCCAATACGTTGACCTTTCATACGTCTCCAATACTGAATGTGTCAGGAAAGAATCTATGACCTTTAATTACTTGTGTCAATAAATATGCATAGTGACTTTATTCTGACAGTTTTTCATTATCAGGCCTGACGTCAGGTTAGGGTATGATTCAACTTGACTTATCAGTCAGGAGATGTTGGCAAGATTTCCATTTTTTGACGTGCTATTCGAACTTCGCCCCAATTAGCCAGAATGTCTATCACTGGACGTAAGGTGAGTCCTTCTTCCGTCAGGCGGTACTCAACACGTGGAGGTACTTCTGCATAAACAGTTCGTGAAACAAGCCCAAATTCTTCAAGATCACGCAGTTGCTTGGTAAGCAAACGCTGGCTAATACCAGGAAGACGACGATGTAGTTCGTTGAAGCGTAAATAATCGTTTTCAAGTAAATGGTGCAGTACAACACCTTTCCAACGACCGCCAATTAAATCGAGGGCGACCTCTACCGGGCAACCAGGAATATCACGATAATGTTGATTTTTCATATCAATAGTTCCCTTTTGGTAACTTAGTACGTTATTTTTCCGTACTTGTATATTTACGCTGTTATCCCGATTATATAGTTCATCCAATAATTATAGAAAAAATTCTATGAAATCGATTATCTACCACCATTCCTTACCACTGACCCACGCTGATGCTTTTCGTATAGTCGAAACCGCTACGCCAGTCCCGGAACCTCACGATCTGCTCGTTTCAATTCAGGCCGTTTCCGTCAATCCCGTGGATACGAAAATCCGCTCTGGAGGAGTTCCTGTGCCGGACGTTATTACGACACTGGGTTGGGATGCTGCAGGCATTGTTAAAGCAGTAGGTGCCAACGTAACCCTATTTAAGCCGGGGGATGAGGTTTTTTATGCCGGAACGTTTACCCGACAAGGGGCCAACTCCGAACTTCACTTAGTGGATGAAAGACTGGTAGGGTCGAAACCTAAATCATTATCATTTGCGCAATCTGCTGCACTGCCGCTAACAGCGCTGACAGCCTGGGAATTACTATTTGACCGTTTCGGTATTGTTCCTGTGAAAACAACAAGTAAGGACGTATTGCTGATTGTGGGGGAGCCGGTGGCGTGGGCTCTATGCTGATTCAGATTGCGCGACGGTTGACTAACATGACGGTGATAGCGACAGCATCACGTGCGGAAAGCCGGGAGTGGTGTTTGAGACTTGGCGCACATCATGTCGTCAATCATTCACAACCACTCGCAAAGGAAGTCGCCGCACTCAATATCAGTCCGATAACGCACATAGCAGCACTGACCTACACCAATAGGCATTTCTCCGCTTTAGCTGAAATCATCGCACCACAAGGAAAAATTGCGATCATTGATGATCACGATTTCCTTGATGCAGTCCCTCTTAAGGGCAAAAGCGTGTCACTCCACTGGGAAATGGTTTTCACACGACCGCTTTACCAAACAGAGGACATGATTGCACACCATCAAATTCTTACTGAAATCTCTGTTCTTGTTGATACCGGTGTATTGCAGTCAACATTGACCAAAGAGCTACATCCCTTGGATGTAGAAAACTTAAAACTTGCCCATACCCTTGTCGAACAAGGAAACATGCTTGGAAAGGTGGTTATTAGTAGCACTTAAAACTAGCTTTGGTAACCTCTATTTATGGCATTAAATCGGCACCATCAGTATAAAAAACGTACTTAGCGTACGTTTTCGTATGGTTGGGCTTCAGCCCCCTGCTACCGGACATTGATACCTTGCCAGTTGAGACTCTGCGTCAGAGGATCAGAACCCTGGCGGGCGACATCCCCACTGGCTAAAGAGACAAATGTCGCATTTTGCAGCTTCGCTCCATAGAACCAAATAAGTTGTCGCTAGAAGTGACAAGCTACGCGGGCTCCAGCGCGACCGTATGGTGATCTGGGGTGCTATCGATGAGCCTCGCGTTCAGGCCATATTCCGCCATGACACGAATGAATGTATTGGTATCACCGACAATGCGAAATGGTACGGGATGCAGGTGGCGTCCGTCCTGGGTAAAAGCCGCATTCAGAACCGTTTTTTCGACGTAGAAGCCGTTGTTAAGTGACGGCGTCAGGGTAACGCCAGATTTCCACTCTCGTGCATCCATCACGTAATTGTCCCAGCCCTGGTCTTTCAGCGTTTCTGAGGCGTAGGTGAGCCGGAAAAGATCGGATTGTGCGGCCAGATTGCCACTGCAGGAGCGCCACAGGTAGTCCAGGTGCTGACGTAGTTTACCGGCCGGCCCGTGCTTACGCCCGCGTTCGAGTAGCCAGCTGATGTCGACGGCGACGCTTTTTGGGAATCGCTTCTGCTTTTGGGCAGTGGCCAGCCAGCGAATAAGGAATAAATTTTCTGCATACGGCGTGCCGGCGATACCATCCTGACGCGCTAGCCCCAGCGCCGCCAGGGCGCAGAACGCGAGATGACTGAGCGCTGAAGTGGTGTTTTCCGTGGTAACGGATTCGGTCTTATCTAACAACGTCTACCCTGCCCGTCGTAACGATGGATTAATGGCGAATTTGCGCCAGGTCGGTGGCAGTCAGACCGGTCATTTTCATTACGGAATCGCGATCGATACCGTTAGCCAGCATAGTGCGGGCAACGGCAAGCTTGCCCTCAAACACCCCTTCCTGGCGCCCTTCCTGGCGTCCTTCCTGACGTCCTTCTAAACGCCCCTTTTCCAGCCCGCGCTCCAGGCCTTTTTGTTCCAGTTTTTGTGCAATGGTCATAAGAACCTCCTCGTGCTGTGGTGCACGGCGTGCCAGCTCGCGGATAAAGGTTTCCGGAGAGGCAGTATCGCCAACCTGCAGCATGTAATTCATCAATGATGCCAGCTGCTCATTAGTAGTGTATCCGGCCAACAGCAAGGTGACCAGTTGTTCCAGTAATTCGGCCAGGTCGCGCTGTCGGACATGTTTTTGCAGCAATTCCAGGATGGCCATACGACGGTGCTGCATGATCTCATCGTCTGGAATAACGGTAACGTCGACCAGCGGAAAATCACCGGTATAAAGTTGTTGGGCCAGCTCGGGATCACCAAATGCATCCAGCCAGCGCATGGAATACGGGTAAGGTGTGACTTGACCATGGTAGAACAACAACGGGACGACGAGGGGCAATTGCTCATTGCCGGCAGCCAGGTGGCGTTGCATGGCTGCAACACTATATCTCAGCATGCGGAAGGCCATGTTTTTGTCTGGGCTCGACTGGTGTTCAATCAAACAATAAACGTATCCGTCGCCCTTTCCCGTCTTGAGTGAATACAGGACGTCGGAATAATAGGCACGAAGGTCTTCTTCGACAAAGTTGCCTGATTCCAGCCGTAACGTGCTCAGATCACAGGTTTTCAGCAGTGCCGGTGGCAGGTGCTGCTGCAGAAAGTCGCGGGCCGTTTCCGGGTGAGTCAGAAACTGCTTGAACAAGGCGTCATGAGGTGTGGGTGTCGTTTTCATGATGACATCGTAGCATGTAGAGTCTCCAGCTCAATATCGCCCCTCTTACTCCAGAGGATTTCCACATTTTAACCATGAAGCTGGCTCTATAACCCATACACCACAGTCGTACGCTTCTACTCCTCTATACCTGTATATTTTTGGGATATAAACTGTCCCAATAGATATTCAGAGGTGGTTTTCATTCGCCAAATACCTTTTTTTAGTCCAAAAAATGGGGGCTATCAGGGTAAACAAGCTGCCTGCAGAGAAAGCGCCTATACCAAGAAAAATACTTTCAGCCAGGCCACCACTTGAATAATCGAAAGCAGTCATTGCCATCATGAAAACAACTGCAAACAGGGCCAGATAGGTGTATTTATTGCGGATCGGGAACTCGATCAGCCCTGTACGGATAGCATTATCCCTAAGCCACCTACTGACTTTTTCAACATCAATAACAGGCTCGTAAAAAAGCTCTGTTTCCATGGCACTATTAGCATGAGTGAGTATGTCTTTTAATGGTGGTAACTCAGTTGGCCACTGATGTTGGCTTGGTACGCCATAAGCCCGGAGCAAAGGCCATGCAAAGGCGTAATGGCTGACTTTCTGAATATATCGTCCATCCAGAACGGCCCAAACATCCTTACCACCGGCGATATCCACGACATAAATCGCAATTCTTTCGGCTTTAGGATAATGATGAGTGTATACCCTGGCAGGGATATTATCGATCTTGTGATATCGACAAAAGTTGACGCGATTCTTTCCCTCATGAGGTAAGAACAGGCCGAGTTCAGGTATGCAGGTATAGCTGGTACTGCTTATTCCATATTCCGAAAAAATATGTGATTTGATTTTTTGTTCATCTTCTTTTGATTGATACCTATCTGGCCACCATCGCCAACTACAACCAAGAGTTTGAGCTACTGGGATTAGTGATGTTTCTGGTGTGTGTACTTCAGAATCCCGAGGCATGAAAGGAATGATGCTGTTAAAGAAACACATTCCAAAATAAGGGCCATACTCTCCTCCTCTCATTGGGCCATGAAGGTCATCAGGAACGTTTTCCGGGCAATCTCTGGCTTTCATATCGATATCGAACTTCAAATCAGTGAACTCGCGTGCTGCCTTGATTTGTGGGGCAGACAGGTAAGATAGATCGATAATATTCATGTTGTTATCATCCATGCCCTTTTAATCACTATTTTTCCCCTATTAACATCCTGTCATTAATTATGCAGACCCATGCCAAGGGGGCCAGCTAGTGAAAATAACCACCAGTTAATCGAGGGCAGTGTCATCAGGTGTGCCCAGTTTTTGCTGCAGTTGCCGTGAATAGCAGGCAATCGCATTGACTACGCCCGCGGTCATTTTAGCATCGGCTATCGCCGAATGTGCCGCCCCCTCCCATACCAGTTCTGCCTGACTGGCGGCACTGGCCAGCGAGATGGTGCCGTAGCGGTTCGTGGTCCCAAAGAAGTCAGCCGCCAGCTGCATGGCACAGTGTACGGTCACCGCGTTGAGCCAGTCGGCGCGATCGCCGTGCGCGGCGGCGGTCTGGCGCAGAATACGCGTATCAAATGCGGCATTGAAGATCACCAGGGGGCGCTGACCGATACAGTGCTGCAACTGCTGTGCGACGTCCGGCCAGGATGGGGCGTCAGCAAGGGCTGATGCATCAATGCCGTGTACTGCGGCCGCTTGCGGCGCGATGGCCACGGTAGGGTTCAGGCGGGTTTCAAATACCAGATTGCCGTCCGCATCTGTCAGGCCGATTTCCAGGGCTTGGTCGGCATCGCCGAGGCCGGTGGTTTCGGTATCGAGGAACAACGGAGCGTGGTGAAGCCAGGCGTCAGCGCGTACTGACGCACGCCCCTGCAGGCTGTTGAGTTGTGAACGAATGGCCAACTGGGCAGCGGCCTTTTTTTGCTTGTCTGACGGTTCCTGTTTCGGTCGCATCGGGACACAGTCAGCGATACGATATACCCCGTACTTCCCGCCATAGGTGCTCTTGTACCACTTTACCGGCTTTGTCCCTAGGGCGGGCTTCATGCGAAATTCATCCCGTAAACGTCCCTTGGAAAAGCACTTATCGTCAGCTAGCGCCTTCTCACGGCGTGACTGCAAATCATCGTCACTCATAGGTCCTCCATTTCGTTTATTCTGGCTTGATAGATGTCGCGTGCTTTCTCCCTGCCTGTTGTTGACAAGGAAAAGGCCAGTTGTAGCGACTGACGATCTCGGTATTTATCCAGCAAACTATGTTGGTTCAGTGTGTGACAGGAGCGGCGAAAATTTGTGTCAGCCAGTAGCTGCTGACGGGCTGAATTCACGATCCGTAACAGGGTTACCAGTGGCAGTGGTGCTAGTTTTCCCTGACGAACTTCCAGTCCGTAAAGGACATACAGGATGTCTTTCTGTACCGCGGACAAGCGCATGCTTTATACCCTTAATGATATCTAACATCATTAAGGGTAGCGCTGATGCATTCGCCTGTAAATGATGTTTCACATCATTAGCTATTCTCTTGGTGTATACGGTTTTTCATGGCTCTGAGCTCACGGGTATTTTGACGTTCGCTTTTTCGCCGGCGTGATACTCTGTCGAAGGCTTCCCGTTCGGCATCGGAAGCCGGGTGTTCACTGGCGGTCCAGCGCCGGAAGCTTGCCAGTGTGGCACTCCCCTGCGATTTCCCGCCGGTAGGTAGATCCGGATCGGCTGTTTTCCAGAGGACCACATTATCCGTAACTGAGACGATCAGCCGCTTCTCACCCTGTTTATTTTCATAGACGGTCCGTAATGTCAGGCCGCTGCCAATAAGTCCTGTCATATCCTCACCTGTTTGCAATGCTTGCGGCAGTTTTCCCCGGAGTATAAGCCAGTCCTGACGCTGTACCATCCAAGCCCGGAACGCGGGTGTCTGTTCCACTCTGAGTATGTACTTTCGCTTCCAGGCTTTGATAGGGCCCGCCTCCTGCGGCGGCTTCAGGAAGTCAGCGATGGCTCTGTCGGTCCAGAGCCGTTCCCGCAGTCCTTTTTTACTGATCCATTCCCTGTGCCAGGCGGCACTGGCCGCTTTACTCTCTTTTTCCCGCATGGCTGCGCCGTAAGCGCGGCGTTCAACTTGGGGTCAGTTTGGATATCGAAAATTATTGTACGTTAAGGGGTCTGAAGCCCAACCGTACGTTTTCGTACGGTTGGGCTTCAGACCCCTATTTCAGCTGGCTTCCCTTGCAAGCTTTATAGATAACATCAATAATACACTGTATATATATACAGAAAAATAGTGTTATGAAGATTGAAATTTTTAAATGCTCACCAGGCACAACCCACTCGTACTGCCTCTCTTTGCTAGTCCTTAGTGCAGACATCGGGCTCTCTGTCAGGAGTCTCTGCCCCGCAGGTGAACCCCTGCATAGGCAGCAACGGTGTGCTACGTTTCATAGAGAGAATTCACGATTAATAATTGATCTCAGATCAGAGAGTTAGCAGTTCTCAGAATATGTGCTCGATGTGTTTTTTCTAAAAAAATAATATTTTTCAGATGGTTGTATTTTTTTTAAAATACAAAAAAGCATACGTATAAGTTTAAGTTAATTTGAGATTTATCTCTATTTATATATATTACACAACATGCAAGAAAGCCAACAGCTAGGTTGATGGTGTAGAAAATATGATGATAATTAATTTTAAAATAGATGCATTATGCACCATGAAATAATTATCTGGGACCAACCACTTTAATGAAATAGACAACCATTCAAGAAAGCCATTTTTGCATATGGTTTTCATTTTCGATGTGGTGATGAAATTCCCGTTTTTTTACTGAAATATTAAAAGGATAATCCTTCATCTACTTACCTTTTAATCCACTGGGAACTATTCAATTTGCTGCATTTTTCAGTTAATAAACAGACTTCATTTGCAAATCAGTATTAATAAAAGGAATGGCCCAATGAAAAAGCCGCAACGTCTTTCCGTTATTGCTTCATTATTTATTGGCGGCGGAATTTTTACATTGGGGTATCCCACGTTCAGTCATGCTGAAGCGGCGCCTACACGTATCTACACAGTGAGAAATAACACCAGTCTTTATCAGTTCGCCCTGCAAAGCGGTCTGCAAGTAGCAGAATTGCGCCGACTCAACAACGGTAGTCTCCATCGGCGCGATACGCTCAAGGCCGGCGAAAGCCTCTTGTTGCCAGCTGATTCACCGCTATTTCCGATGGTTGCCAGTAACGCCCTGGTCAGTAATCTGCCCGAACTGGGCATGGGAAACGAACCGCTTCCAGAAACGGACGCCACAGCCATGAAAGTGGCGGGTGCTGCTCAGACCGTGGGGGCTCAAGACTGGAACAGCATGACCGGTGAACAAGTGAAAAATCAGGCTGAAGGATGGGCAAAAAACCAGGCAAAAGGTCAGTTAATTGACCCGTTGCAACAGCAGGCGCAGGGCTTGTTGGGGAAATTCGGCAAAGCGCAGGTCGGTATTGCCGTTGATGACCGGGGGATTTCAGCAAGAGTACCGTTTCCCTTTTTACCCCCTGGTATGAAAACGACGCCATGATCGCCTTCTCTCAGGTCGGTATTCATGATCAGGATAGCCGAACTATCGGTAACTTCGGAGGTGGTGTGCGCTGGGACAAGGGCTCCTGGCTCGTAGGCTATAACGCCTTCATGGATCAGGATTTTAGCCGTAACCATAGCCGCTTGGGTCTGGGGGCAGAGCTGTGGACCACGTCGCTAAGGTTGGCCACCAACTACTACCATCCGCTCTCCGGTTGGAAAAACTCGCGGGATTTTGACGACTACGAAGAACGTCCGGCGAAGGGGTTCGATGTCCGACTGCAGGGCTACCTGCCAGTCTATCCCCACCTGGGGGCCTCCGCGGTCTATGAGCAGTATTTTGGTGACGAAGTCGCCCTGTTCGGTAAGGAGAATCTCCAGAAGGATCCGCGAGCTGTCACACTGGGCGTGGACTATACCCCATTCCCGCTGGCGACGCTTAAAGCGAGCCACCGAGAAGGTCAGCAAGGACAGCAGGAAACCAAGCTTGACCTGCAGATTAACTATCAGTTGGGCACGCTTCTGGACAGACAACTCGACCCCAGTAATGTGGCGGCTATGCGTACGCTGATAGGGAGTCGCTATGACAGCGTCGACCGCAACTATGACATTGTGCTGGAGTATCGAGAAAAGTCTGGTTTGCTGTCACTCGACCTGGCCGCTGTACCGACCACGCTGCTGGAGGGCGATGTGCATGTAATGCAGCCACTGGTCAACAATAAATACCGGATAACCGGCGTGACCTGGAAAGGTGACACGATCCCGTTGTCTCTGCTTCCAACAGCCGGAGGGGACAATCCCCAGGGCTGGCAAATTACTCTGCCTGCCTGGGATCCGGCACCGAGCGCGGAAAACCGTTATCAATTGGCACTCACCGTGGTGGATGAAAAAGGGCGCGAGGCCACGTCGAACACAGTAGATATCGTGGTCGGACAGCAGCGTCAGGGACAATTGGTATTGGAAAGTGCCGCCAGTGTTCCGGCATCCGGTCTGGAGACCGATGCTGTTGGGCTGGTCGCCTACCTGGAAAATCATCTGGGCCAACCCGTTCATGATGCACAGCTCCAGCCTGTATGGCTGGTGACTGATGCGGTAACCGGTAAACCAGTTACCTGGACCGCGCCGGGAGAAGACTGTCCGGTCGATGCACAGGAGCAGGTGCAACGCTGCCTGAGGATAATAAAAGCACAGACGGAAGAGCGTAATGGTATCGACCACCACGTGATGAAACTGGCCAGTACACTGCCCGGCACCTTCCTAGTAAAAGCTAGTCTGGGGGTGTTTGGCGATACGGTTTCGCAGACGCTCACCTTTACCGGTGGAGGCCCTGATTTGGTAGCAAGGGCTGAAATTCATGATCCTGAAGGACAGGATCTGCTGACCAGTGGAACCCACCCGCAAGTGGGGGTGACTTATACCGTGAAACTGTTTGATGCCAGCAATAACGACATTACCGCGAGTATACCAGCCGAGACCGTGCGCTGGGTACTAGACGGCACCAACACGGCAGGTTGTGCCAGCACACTGAATGACCATGATACCGGTATTACCGGGTATCAGTTTACGCCACGAACCAATGGTAACAGCAATACTAGCGTGGCGTGTGGTGATCAGGGGTTTGGCCTGAAAGTGCTCTGGTAACTCCGGCAGTCCCCTGGCTTTGCCAAAACGAATTAAACAAGAGATGAGTGATGAAAATGCATTTTACGCTAAAGAAACTGACGCTGGCATTGGCATTCGCGGGCTGCTTGGTCAGCTCTGTGTGGGCTGGCAGTACACCGACAACTGCATCGGTGCAGGGGAGCGCACCGGTACTGAACGCCCCATCCAATGGAAAAAACCAAGCAATTGACCTTAGCAGCAGTGCGACGGGATCTCATTTGACCACAGGTGACACTATAACCCTGACTTATGGCTACACCGACGCGGATGGGGATGCGGATGATTCCACTGCCCATGTGAGTTGGTATTACGTCAAGGCAGGAACAGAAACCCCAATCACGGCCGGTATCACAAATGTACCTGCTATAGGGAACTCTCCGGGGACCAGTACGCTGGCCATTCCAGGGACTGCCATTGGCGCAGACAGAATAAAAGTGGTGATACAGGAACACTCGGCAACGGGGGCCCCAATAGCAGGCCAGACGATTACTGTGGATGACACCAGTATCGGAGGGGAGGAACCGTGACACCGCCGGGGCCAATTGAGCCAGGGCGGCATGTTGCTGGCGGAGTATTCCTCCAGTCTGACAATCCAGGCGCGGGCAGCGGAGCAACCGATTATGCCCGTTCACCAGACGCTCATCCACAAGTCGGGGCCACCTATGTTTTTCGGGCCTGGGATGATAGCAATAACAATGGCGTCTGGGATGACGGTGAGACCGAACTGACCACCACTCTGAGCAGTATCCAGTGGCGCCTGGACGGCACCAACTCGTCGGCGAGCGGCACGGATACTACCGTGACGCTGAGCAACCATGCCATTGCAGGTGCGACCACCGACACCTATACCGTGCCGGTCAACAGCACCTCTACTTCTGGAGCGGCCTCGGGGGACCAGGGCTTCAGCCTGAAAGTGGATTTTAACTAGATCGCCGATACTGAATAAATCACTTGACCCTATGTTGATGTAAATCCTGTAACACCAAGTTGCGGGAATACCTCACTTTCATATTTTATAGAGTACAAAGGAAACAGACAATGATACGCAAGACTCCGAATTTTACATTGAAAAAACTGGTACTGGCCCTAGCGATTGCCGGTTACACCATGAGTAGTGCTTATGCAGTACTGACTAATCCAACCGGAGCTATTCAAGGTACAGCCCCTGTGTTGAGTGCACCATCTAATAATGCGCCTCAGGCTGTTGACTTGAGCAGTAGCAGTGGTGGCAATACGTTGGCCACGGGTGACACTATCACGCTGACCTATGACTATCACGACGCTGATGGAGATGCGGATAACTCCACGGCGCATGTGAACTGGTATTACGTCAAGGGGGAAATTGAAACCCCGATCACGACCGGTATAGAGAATGCCCCCGCAACAGGGAACTCATCCGGAACCAGCAAGCTGACCATTCCCGGGATTGCCATTGGTGCGGACAGGATAAAAGTGGTGATACAGGAATACTCGGCTACGGGTGCCCCCATCAGTGGAAAGACCCTCACTATCGAGGATACCAACAGTGGCATTGGCGGGGGGACAACAACGCCACCAGGGCCAATCTTACCTGGCGAAGGACCGGATTCTGGCGTGACACCGGGAATTTACCTCAGCAGTGACACGGCGTTTGCCAATAATCTGATTGGAACGGCAACACCTCTGAAAGTAGGCGATAGCTATGTGTTCAGACTGACGGACAGCGAATCCGGTGCTGACCTGACTGAAAATGTCAGTTACAACTGGCGTCTGGTGGGAACCAGTGCCACCACTGGCACTGCTGCCCCTGCGACCGGTTTTGCAACCAGCATCACTGATGGCAACTTTACCGTACCGACGAATACGCAGCCAAATGGTACCGAATTGACAGGTTCGGCTGATGGTGCTCAGGGCTTCAACCTGGCAGTAGATTACAACTAATTATCGGAATCCTTTACCTCTCAGGTCTCACGGTCAGAATATCTCGTCGGTGAGGCCTCGGGGTCGCAATAAGGACAGACAAGTCATGCAAGACCATACGAGGGTAAAGCAGGTTATCGTTTTACATCCATGCCACTTTACCCGCCAGGGCATAAGCGCGCTGTTGCCTTCGGTGTACCGCATTTTCGACACAGATGATCTGGACCTGTGCAAAAAAGGTTACTGTCCCGCAGGTCGGCAGACTTGTTAATAATCAGTTTGCAAGGCGAGCGTTACTCAATGGTCGGCGCGCTCAATCTGATAGGTGTACTCTGTTGTAACCGTGCCAACGTTCGGATCCTGGTGATACAGGACACCGGAAGGAATCCGGGACTGGGGAATTACCTAGCGCAATATGGCAGTCATGTGACAGTGATTGAGCCAAACAGCCGGTTACTCGTATTTACCCAACGGCTTGAGCAGATAATGCACGGGAAGGAACCATCGACTCAGCAGGTTGGCTCGCGTGCTGGCGAGGGATATCCGAACAGCCTGTCCGTACAGGAGCTGTTGATACTGGAGACGTTGCTGACAGGTAAAAGAGCTCGACAGGTCACCTGTCAACTGTCCCTTGATGAGAAAGCCTTCAGTTATTACAAACGCCGTGCTCTGACGAAACTGGGGATAAAAAACATTCATTTACTTTTATCCCGACGTTCTCCTGTGTCGCTATTATAACTTAAGTGTCGTTTGAGTTTGTCTTAGAGATAAGTGTCGCTCTAATAATAAACAAAGCAAAAGAATTAGGTACTCAAAAATGAGATAGCAACAGCGACGCTTACTAATACTCATAAGGGAATGTTGACTGTTTGGGCAAGCGTGAACAACGTTGAACGGAGCGTGAATACCACCTTCATAGCGGACGAGAGCACGGCGAACATCAGTGGCGCAGATTTTATTGTGGCAAGTGGAGCTGTTGCGGATGGTTCGGACAGCAATGCGTTGAGTGCCACCGTCAAAGATGCTCACGGCAACCTATTATCCAATGTAGATGTGACCTTTACCGTAACTGAAGGTGCGGCGATACCAGCAACGCAGACGGTGAAAACCAATGAGAGCGGTGTGGCGCAGACTGCACTGGTGAGCACCGTTGCTGGAGATAATCAGGTGACAGTGACGTCGCTGGGAAGTACGCCAGCAGCGAAGGTGTCTAGTTTTATTGCTGGCACTGCTGACAGCTCCAAATCCACGCTGATAGTCTCTCCGGCATCTATTGTGGCGGACGGGGTAAGTTCTTCTTTGGTGACCTTTACGGCCAGGGATGCGAATAACAACCCGCTGTCGGGGTTATCGGTCAATCTTGCTGGCAGTGGCGTGGCTCATTCCTGGGATGCCCCGGTTAAGGACAACGGAAACGGGACTTACACCCAGCAGTTAAAAGGCACGGTAGCGGGCGCGGTGACTGTGGTACCGAAAGTGGGCGGTGCTGAGGTAGCGAGACTTAGCAAGGTGGTTACGTTCACACCGGGCCCGATTAGTGCCACCACCTCAACCCTGATTGCTTCACCAACATCAATTGTGGCGGATGGATTAAAGACCTCTCAAGTGACTTTTACGGCTAAAGATGCCAATAACAATCCGATTAAGGGGTTGGTGGTTAATCTCTTTGGTAGTGGGGTTGCCCATTCCTGGGTAGCGCCGGTGAAGGATAATGGTGACGGTACTTACACGCAGGAGTTAAAAGGGACGCAAGCAGGCACGGTGACCGTGGTACCCAAAGTGGGCGGTGTTGTGGTAGAGGGACTTAGCAAGGTGGTCACCTTTGTGGAGATACCTGCGATTATAGGGGTGTCTGCCAATGGCTACAATTTTGCGGTAGGTGCCGGGTTCCCGAGTACCGGATTTACCGGTGCAACATTTACCCTGAAAATGTCTGGTATAGCGAGTGATTACACCTGGACTAGCAGCGCTCCATCATGGGTTACGGTGAATAATAGTGGTCAGGTGAGTTTTACATCTCAGGGAGATTCATCGCCAGTGACGGTTACGGCGACACCGATGGGGGAGGAGTACCTTTGACCTACACCTTCACCATAAATAATTGGTTTATCAATAAGGGCTCGACGAAGATGAATTGGTCCGATGCATCCGATTGGTGTTTAACTCAAGGATGGAGTCAAGCCACCATTGCGAAGTTGATATCAAACGACACCCAACGAAATATAGGGGCTTTATGGTCGGAGTGGGGCAATATGTCTCTACTACATAATTCCGGTTTCTACAACAACTACTATTGGACATCTGAGGATTCTGGTAATGGCCACTACATCGTCAACCTATTCGCTGGCTACACCAACCGCAGCGGCAACAGCGACAACTTCTATGTTGTGTGTTATCGGGGTCTTTAATCTTTAGTGTTTAGATTTTAACCTTGGTCTTTTTTTGGGGTGCCCGTGTCTTGAGGCGCGGGTTTTCTCGGGAAATGCCAGCGCACTTATGGCTGACTCCAAGCGTTGAATCATGATATAAAGGGGGAGTGAAATGAACATTAAGGACAGTCTGGTACTGAGTGCTCGACCAGGCAAGATAGCTCTGATTCGTGAGGGGTTGTTTTGCGTTGTTATCAACATATCCGGCGTCGTTAGTAGGCTAAATGACCTGAGCCATGATGTTATCCGAGCCTTATTTCCTAATCACTACACCGGCATTTGATTACCTAGGTCAACTTCAGGCTGTTACAGGGAAGGTAGCCGTTTTCTCATCAGTGCCTGCAAACTCAGTTGGTCATTCTTACTGGTAGTATTGCAGCGATTTAATTCATAGCAAAAGCCTTACTCATATTAAAATCAACCGCATCAGTCAGTACACAGCAAATGATCCGGGTCATCTTATTGGCCGGTGCGACGGTTGCTTTTAGAAATCCTCGGCGGACTTCAAGTTTCTGTAGCTACCGTCCCAGATTGTCATCACGTCTTTTGACATATCGCATAATTATTAATGGTGGCTCTGTCGCGTTAACGATGGCAAGTCTGCAAAAGTGGTGTTGTGGATTATTTAGGCAACCAGAAGATAGAACTGTTCTGCCGGTGACAACCCATCCCCTTGGGGATACTGAAACCGCCCTTTGCGTATCTAGTCATATTAATAATATGGTTTTTAGCAAACACATCATTGCTAAATTGATTCAAATCAAAAATATGTTATTTAAGTTTTTTAGATGAGGTATGATATTTAAATATCAATGTTTTTATTTTAAATGATGGCAATTTTCGCCTAAAAGGTATCGCTATAATTTTAAGTTTATTTGAGATTTTGCTCGAAATCTGTATATTATTGTTGTTTACAACTAGTCTCTTTAGCTTACAGGTTTTAAATGAATCATTCGCCTAAAATAAATCAACTTAAGAATCTTCGAGCAATCATTCATCATGGTGGAGTCCGTCCTGCTGCTATAGCGTTAGGGCAAACTCAACCAGCGATGACGAGAAGTTTAAATGAACTTGAGAGAATACTGGGCACTCGATTATTGGTGAAGGGAGAAAGTGGCGTCATTTTAACGAAAACAGGAAAGGCATTCGAAGCAAGAGCGAACGCGATATTAAATGAACTTGATCGAGCTGTTGATGAAGTAAAACAAATTGAGCAGGTATCTCACGGCGAAGTCGTCTTCGGGTGTTCTCATTTTCCGGCTTTTAACGTCATTCCTGAGTTGTTAAATGATTTTAAGAACCAACACAGAGCCGCCAGGATCACGGTCATTGAAGGCCAGTTCTCTGAGTTATTATCTGCTTTGCGTGTGGGTAAAATGGATTTTTTATTGGAAATACGTTGAATTTATCATCACGCGAGTTCATTTCAAAACATTTAATGACCCTTGTTTTTTGTATTATGGGTAGAAAAGGACACCCTCTGATAAATAGTCGGTCATTAGACGAGTTACAAGGCGCAAAGTGGTTTTTGCCAGCGGTGAATGCCGGGTATTATATAAATATAGAAGATTTGATTTTTCCTGGCGGTAACGCTAATGACAATGTGGTGATTTATGGTGACTCTCTTTCTGTTGCGAGAAAGCTAGTGTTTGAACATGACTTCCTGTTTGCGGGCCCCAAATGCATGCTGAATGAAGTTGGTTATCAGGGGGTTTTAGATATTATCCCCATACGAGAAAAACTTCCTGACGGTCAATATAGCTTGGTGTATCACAAAAGTCAGATATTAACGCCAATCGCAGATGCGTTAATTGAATGTATACTTCATTCGTATAGTAACTTATCCAATAGTCAGTGATAATTATATCTTTGAAAAGATACAATAAAAGTTTTAGCATGGTTTATTACACTGTGTATAAATACTCATAGGCGCAAGGTCTGAATATTTTCAAAAAAGGTTATAGTTAGTTTTTAAAAAAATTTGTAATAGCTAATTTATTATAGAGCGATAGTAGCTTATGATAAAAAGGTTCTGGATGTTTTTATTAGTAAAGTTTCCTTGGGTGGGTGCTTTGCTTTTCTCAATTATATTTTGGCTCTTGTCAATGGCTTCTATATTTTATTTAAGTCAGGGCTAATGATGATAACAAAGCTTTCATTTATACATGTGTTATGCCAAGCACGAACTATGAACTAAAAATATTTTAATGAACAATCAAATATTTCAATGCATTTTAATGAAAACTTCAACCATTATGCATATAGGAGTTCGAACAGTACCTGCATAAACGCTACCTGAGCAACAAAGCCCAATAAGACCGGTGGTACTGGAAAACAGTACACAGCGGAGCCAAAGTACCGCGATTAACGAGAATGGGCAATGGAAGTCCGCCGTGGCTTACTGTCGATACGCCGATGATTTTGTTATTGTCGTTAAAAGTAATGAAACACAAACGCAGGAGGTCAGAGAAGAATGCCGCCAAGCCCTCTAAGAGGACTCGAAACTCTGGCTGAAAATGGAGAAAACCACCATCCCCCACGTTAATGACGGATTTGTTTTTCTGCGGCACTGGCTCATCCGCAAACGCAGTCGTTACGGCGATATGCGGGTGGTGTTAATCATCCCATACATCGCGTTTGCTGACGTGGCTATGGCGTTCACCAGCGTTTAAACGGAGAGCCGGATGCACAGAAAGGAGCACCTCCGGTGTGGAGAGAAAAGGCCGGGAATAGTGCGATTACGCCCTGCCTCTTACTTTACTCTGGGCGGGTAAGCGCTGGGTTTCTTTAGCCATTGTTCGTGATCTATTTTCACGTAAACCAATTGGCTGGGCTATGCCATTCTTCCCGGATTCTACCAGCTAAAGCGCTATCTATGGTCTGGGAAGCAAGAGGAAAACCCACTAATATTCTGTATCACTTCGATCAAGGCGGCCACTATGTCTGAAGTAATTTCAAACAGTTAATGTGGCGAAATCAGATAAAGCAAAGCCAGAAAACGGAGTGATATCGGATGGAGCCTGCACAGAGATAACGAATTACATCTCGGGATATTAGAGCCAGCTTAGACCTCATCAGTATAAGGAGGTTTGACGCCGAATGTATCTGAACTATTGTTCAGGAAAAACTCTAAAGTCGTGGCTAGTTTTGCTCGACCACTACACAGATAACAAACAGCATATTACCCGATGAGCTCTTAATGCGACAGAACCGATTATAAAGGGGTAGCACGTAGACTACACTTGTTTTTGAGGCTAAAGCATAGGATATCAATCTGAGCGAAGTGAGATAATTAATGAAAGAAATACCTAAGATTCATCAGCTTAAAAATTTTCGAGCAATCATTCATCATGGTGGAGTCCGTCCTGCTGCTATAGCGTTAGGGCAAACTCAACCAGCGATGACGAGAAGTTTAAATGAACTTGAGAGAATACTGGGCACTCGATTATTGGTGAAGGGAGAAAGTGGCGTCATTTTAACGAAAACAGGAAAGGCATTCGAAGCAAGAGCGAACGCGATATTAAATGAACTTGATCGAGCTGTTGATGAAGTAAAACAAATTGAGCAGGTATCTCACGGCGAAGTCGTCTTCGGGTGTTCTCATTTTCCGGCTTTTAACGTCATTCCTGAGTTGTTAAATGATTTTAAGAACCAACACAGAGCCGCCAGGATCACGGTCATTGAAGGCCAGTTCTCTGAGTTATTATCTGCTTTGCGTGTGGGTAAAATGGATTTTTTATTGGAAATACGTTGAATTTGTCATCACGCGAGTTCATATCAGAACATTTAATGACTCTTGATTTTTGTATTATGGGTAGAAAGGGACACCCTCTGATAAATAGTCAGTCATTGGACGAGTTACAAGGCGCAAAGTGGTTTTTGCCAGCGGTGAATGCCGGGTATTATATAAATATAGAAGATTTGATTTTTCCTGGCGGTAACGCTAATGACAATGTGGTGATTTATGGTGACTCTCTTTCTGTTGCGAGAAAGCTAGTGTTTGAACATGACTTCCTGTTTGCGGGCCCCAAATGCATGCTGAATGAAGTTGGTTATCAGGGGGTTTTAGATATTATCCCCATTCGAGAAAAACTTCCTGACGGTCAATATAGTTTGGTGTATCACAAGAGTCAGATATTAACCCCTATTGCGGCGAAATTAATTAAAGAAATACTTTACTCATATGGGAATTTTTTGGTGTCTTTCCAACAGTAGAACAGAGGGACTAATTCGCTGGACTGACGAGCTTCATCCCGGCAGAAGAGCCTGTCCATAATTCTGTGTAACTGCCAGCGTATTAAAGGTGCTCGTTTAGACGGTCACCAAACTCGATAATAAAGCGGCTCATCGCCAACCGCCAGCTCTGGATTGGCATACTCCATTTTTTCGATGCTGCCTGGATCGCCAGATAAATCACTTTTCGCACTGAGTCGTCTGTTGGGAACACCTTACGTTTCTTTATCGCCTGCCGGATTACGCTGTTCAGCGATTCTATAGCGTTGGTCGTGTAAATGGCCTTGCGGATATCCGCAGGGTAACCGAAGAACGTGTTGAGATTTTCCCAGTGGGTACGCCAGCTTTTGCTGATTTGCGGGTATTTCTCATCCCAGATACCTGCAAACTTATCCAATGCCATCAGGGCGGCTTCCTCTGTCGGGGCCTGATACACCGTTTTCAGCACGCTAGTCACCGCTTTGTAGTCTTTCCACGAAACGTATTTCAGGCTGTTACGCACCATGTGGATAATGCATAACTGGATGTGGATAATGCATAACTGGATGTGGGTTTGCGGATAAACGCTGTTTATCGCCTCTGGGAAGCCCTTCAAGCCGTCCACGCAGGCAATCAGGATGTCCTGAAGCCCCCGATTTTTCAACTCGGTCAACACGTTGAGCCAGAACTTTGCTCCCTCATTCTCGGCTAGCCACATGCCCAGCAGTTCTTTTTTACCTTCAGTATTAATCCCCAGAGCCAGGAAGACGGCCTTGTTGATGACACTGCCATTTTGACGCACTTTCACTACGATACAGTCAAGGTAAACAATGGGATACAGTGAGTCGAGGGGGCGATTCTGCCACTCGGTGACCTGTTCTTTGACGGCATCAGTGACTTTGGATATTAGCGTGGGTGACACATCGGCATCGTACATCTCCTTGAATGTGGCAACGATTTCCCTTGTGGTCATTCCTTTGGCATACAAGGATAAAATCTGGCTGTCCATCTGCGTGATACGTGTCTGATTTTTCTTGATTAACTGAGGCTCGAAAGTGTTTTCGCGATCACGGGGTGTATTCAGTTCGACCTCGCCATCATCAGTGAGCAGCGTCTTTGATGAGTAACCGTTGCGGGTATTCGAACCTGTTTTAGGGGCATTTTTTTCATGACCAAGGTGTTCGGTAAGCTCAGCATTCAACGCCGTTTCGACGGTGAGCTTGGTCAGCATACGAGAAAACGCATTAAGATCGGCTTCGGTTTTGAGGCCTTTAGCCAGTTCGGCAGCCGGTGCCTTAAGTTTCTTTTCGTCCATAATTTGCCTGTCTCCATTGTCAGGAAGAACATATCAAAAACAGGCAATTACACAATTTAAATTACAGTCTCCGGCAGAAGGCGTACCTTCACCACTACGAGAAATCAGCGTGCTTCCTTCGAACCAGAAGCGAAGTACCAGGCGGGTATACTTTCAACGGTGCCAGGCGAATTGATCTTACCCACGTAATGTGGACACGGCCCTAAGCGAGGTTCTGGTTTTCAAATTGTTCCGGGCTGAGGCTGCCACAGGCACTGTGGCGTCGCCAGCGATTGTAATCGCACTCGATATAATTAAACACCGTCGTCCGCATTATTTCCCGGCGGGTAAAGCGCTCACCGTGGATACATTCCACTTTCAGTGAGTGGAAGAAGCTTTCCGAGCAGACATTGTCGTAGCAGCAACCCTTCGCACTTATGCTGCCACGCAGATTATTCCGCTTCAGCAGGGCCTGATATTCCGCTGAACAGTACTGATCACCCCGGTCGGTATGAACAATGACATTTTCCGGGCGTTTTCGCCGCCACAGCGCCATTTGCAGCGCATCGCAGGCAAGCTGAGCCGTCATTCGTGATGACATTGACCAGCCGATAACCGCACGGGACCACAGGTCGATGACCACCGCCAGATACAGCCAGCCCTCATCGCTATGCAGGTACGTGATGTCTCCTGCCCATTTCTGGTTCGGTTCGCTGGCGTAAAAATCCTGTTTCAACAGATTCTTCGATACCGGCAGAGCATGGGCGCGGTAACTGACCGCACTGAACTTCCCGGAGGCTTTCGCCCGCAGCCCCTGACGACGCAGGCTGGCTGCGATTGTTTTAACGTTATATTCCGGCAACTCGTCTGCAAGACGCGGCGCACCATACCGCTGTTTTGCTTCAGTGAAGGCTTTACTGACCCCCGCATCACAAGCCAGCCGGAACTGTTGTCGGTGATTGAGTTGATGGCGACGCAGACACCAAGCGTACCAGCCGCTGCGGGCAACCCGAAGCACCCGACACATCGCTTTGATACTGAACCCAGCCTGATGATTTTCGATGAAGCCATACTTCATTTCAGGCACTTCGCGAAGTATGTCGCGGCCTTTTGGAGGATGGCCAGCTCCTCATCTCGTTCTGCCAGTTGTCGCTTAAGGCGGACTATTTCAACGGACATTTCCTGCTCACGTTCGGAAGATGAATGCGCATTTTTCAGCTGGCTGCGCCAGGCATAAAGTTGTGATTCATAGAGGCTGAGTTCGCGAGCAGCGCAGCAACACCGATGCGTTCGGCAAGCTTCAGGGCTTCACTGCGAAATTCAGGCGTGTGTTGTTTGCGGTTTTTTTGGTGGTTGATACTGGTTTTGTCATGAGTCACCTCTGGTTGAGAGTTTACTCACTTAGTCCCGTGTCCACTACTCGCGGGTAAGATCAAAGAACGATCAGTGTTGGAGTGTTGATTGCGGTTGTACGTTCTCGACTCATTAAACGATGGCTCGTTTGAGAACTACGCCGCAACCAAGGACTGACATTCATAGTAAGCAAAGCGACTCACCGTTATCTTGAAACATTATTGCCTATCAAGAATGCTAAGATTTTTCGGTAGCTTAAAAGAGTCTCTTCTTTTGTTTCGGTTTCCAGCTTGTAAGTAATACTGGAGATAATTGAACGGTCTGTGACTGGGGTACTGTTTCGCATTAGCTCTGCAACGATGAACCCCAAAAGTTCGAGCTCATTTTTTAGATATGAATCTAATTCATTGAAGTATATTCTAATTTCATGATCTGAAGTTGATGCGTCTGTCATTTTTTTGCCTCAAAAAATCCGCTTCACTCAGATGATTGGGAGCATCTGAGTAAAGCGGCAACATGGGAATATAGCAATACTAGGAACTTCGACGGGGTTGTGTCGCTTTTAAAGCGTAGTTGCTTCTAGCTGGATCGCCACTAACTGTAAAAAATTTTGTTTCGAATGGTATGGCCCTTCAGACGTGAAAAACTGAAAAAAGCCTCATTGAAGGGGAAAACCACCAGGGAAATTGAAACAACTACAGCTACTATTAGCTGAGGCGGTCAAGCGCAAAAATTAGGATTACGATCACCAAACAACCTATTGATGAAGTAATTAGCGTGTTCAGATTCATACGGATACCCATAAATTTGATTGCCAAAGAAAAAGCCCTCTACAAGGGGAGTAAAGGGCTGTTAAAAATGGTTCAATTTAGCTACTTAATAGTAGTTGGATGTTTGGAAAATGCGAACGGAATGGTGAAATTTTTATAACCATTTGGGTTTGATTTCATCATCACTTCAAAATACTACTTAGGTTCAATAAAGTACAAACAAACAGCTTCGGCATAGTCCGGGGTTTTCCTATTTAAGGGCTGCGCTATTGCGTGGCCATTTTCATTTCTGACGCCCAGAGGGGTTGTAAGGACCAATGAAAATGTCAAACAATCCCCATTCTTGGGCTGACTTAAGTAAAATTTTAGCCTCATGGTGGAGCGGTGATGTACCGATCGGCGGTGTCATCATGGCAATAGTGATGGCTGTTCTACGCATGGCTTATTCAGGAGGCGGCTGGAAAGAAACCGTTTTTGAAGGGCTGATGTGCGGTGCTGTTGCACTAACCATCTATTCTGCGCTGGACTTCTTCGACGTTCCAAAAGCACGGACGGTAGGGATCGGCGGCTTTCTCGGCTTCGTTGGCGTGAAGAAGTTAGGGGCGTTTTTATCCAGTTACGTGGGTAATCGGTTCGGCGGGGGCAATTCAGATGCAGACAAGTAATAAAGGCCGCAGCCTGATCAAAGAGTTCGAAAAGTTAGAACTGAAAGCTTATCCCGATCCTGGTACCGGTGGTAAGCCATGGACAATCGATTGTGATCCGCTCCCCGTATGTGATCCATTCATAATCAGGAATTACCGGCTTCATTCTGGCTGCATATTCTGGCAACCGGCAGATTTCTCGGCAAATTCAGAAGGTGTCATCCAGCCCAATGCAGAATGGGGACGACTCTGGTTATAGTGTATGCGCCAGCCCTCGATTTTGCACCGTGCATCCCACAGAGACATGAACCTCATGATTTAAACATGAATTTTATAACCCCTTCAATCTGATTATCATAAAGTCTCATTCATTATCATATAGCAATGTAATGCCAAGGTGATTAATAACACTGCTAAATCAAAGTCTTTTAAAAACATCTCGGAAAATAAATTTCATTCGTTAAGGTGATAAAAGCTATAAAGGCCCTGGAATAAACCGGGGCAGATTGTTTAATAATAATTGATGGTAAAGGTTGCTGTCGCATCAGCGCGCCCCGGTTTTACCACGTCTTCAGTCTGTATATACCTGGCCACTAGCGGCAGCACCTTGTTCGTAGAAACATTATTACCCAAAGAAAAAGTTTTTGGGGAGGCAAAATTGACCATAGTGGGAGATGCATCGCTTACTTGGCCATAGGCTAACTGGATACCGACCCCAGAGGCCGCTCCAGCCCCGGTTTTAAGTCCCATAATCCCTTTCGCTCCGTCAATAATCGAAGTGTTGGGCGTCAAAGTCATACCTATCTGATTAAGTGGCATAGTATTATTCACTGTTCCGTTATCCGAATAAGTTCCCGAGCCTTTAACACCATAAAATCGCGGGCAATTCGTCAAATGTATTGATGTATCCTGCCATTGGGAAGCGGTTCCCACCCCTTTAAAGGTCTTGTTGATATCAAGCGTTCCCATAGGCACATTTACGTCAGGTGTTTGGCAGGTATGCGCAACGATATTTATCACACCTGAAAAGCTCAGGGAAGCCAATCTAATATTTATAGCCGCATCATTATCACTACCTTCAGTAGTAAAATCTATTTTAATTGAGGGTAATTCACCACCGTTAATTACCCCAGGAGAGACAGAGCCTATCTTGACAAAGGCGATGTTAACATCACGAAATACAGAAAGATGTTTATGTCCTATATTGGCATTTGCTGATGAAGACGTAAAACTATAAGGTAATGGCATACCTTGGATTGTGGCAACAATACCAATACCTGAAACTCCCGTTTTATAAATTTTGCCAGCATAGGGCGAACCACTCCAGTCTGACAGGGGGAGTGGTGTCGCTGTGTAGGCTAAGCGATTATATATTCTGTATCCTGTCTGCGATGGTGTGCAGATTATATGTGGTAGGCTTGAAGGTTCAAATCTTTGACTATACAACACAGTACCATTCGGTAAATCCGGGCCAACTGTCATATTCCTGGCTTGTAACGCTATAGAAGCATTGATCGTTGCAAAGCCGCTATCGTACTTACACGTCATTGCTGCACTCACATGGTAGGCATACATTGTCACCATACCGAGCAGCAGCGATACGATTCTCTTCTTGTTGAATAAATTACTGTATAAACTCATTATTCTTCTCTCATTGCTTACGGCCTATGTAGGCCACTTTTTCTGGTGCATTTTCCCACATTCTGGTCGGCGCCTGGTGGTAACCTAATGAATAGCTGCCTGTGCGCGGCCCTTAGTCTGTGACCTCAGCGGGTGGTTCACTATGGTTGGGTATTCCGCTACTCTCTATCCCCACTTCATCCATAATTGGCCCTGGGGTAGGTATTGATTTTGCTGTACTGCGTCTCCTCACCAATAGGAGACTTTCCAGGCCGAATGTTAACTCCGGCATGCAATGAATTATAGCTGATGCCATATGATTTGCTGATGTAACCATTACGGTTACGCTGGGCGTTATAGCCCTCTCCCAGAGTTCCAGGTTCTGTTGGTCAAAAAATCCGCAGGTATGGCGTGTTTGCCTCGGTCGCTGAGTAAAGATTGATGTCTGGAAGGCTGAGAATAGGGGTATCTGAAACATTTTATTCGCTATAAAAGGGGTCTGACGCTCAGTGGAACGAAAACTTATGTTAAGCGATTGTGGCTGAGAAAAGCTAAAGGATCCTGCTGGGATCCTTTGAAGGGAGTTAAGGATGCACTCTTATTGCCATAATGTGTGATATCAATTATCTCAATGGCTGTTAGCATGTTAATCCATCCGTGTTCATTGCTTTTTCCTTCTTGACAACTCTTGTAATTCCTAAATTATCTGGAATAAGTATGTCATCTTGAGTTACAAGTAACTCTGTTCCAACTCTTTTTGTTGCAGAGGAATAATTAAGTGGGTATGTATAGCGATAACAATTATTATACAACTCATTAATTTCTGGCGCATTATCATAAGTTAAAACCATGGATGTCTCAGTCTTAAAATAGCTTCGGATACTTCTTTATGATCTTCAACATTATAAAAGTTAGCATAGAGTAATGAACCTTTATCAAAGTAAAGAGGATTAATGCAAAATATTGATTTTTTGGCATGCTTGCGACAATTTCATTCATAAAATCGATAGCGTCTTTATTATACAAATGAATTATATGCTTGTACTTTTCTACTCTTTTAATCCTGTCTATTAACCCTTTTTTATTGAATCTACAATCTAAAGGGTACTTCAGTCAGGCTCCGTTGTAAAGTACCGTGCGGCCTTTTTCAGAATATCTCGTTCTTCTTCAGTTCGCTTTAACTGAGCCTTGAGTTTCGGGATCTCACTTATGGCTTCCAGAAGATCATGGACGTGCTGTTCACTGATATTGGGTTTGGTAACCCGTAGCCACATGTAGAGGCTGTGTGCAGAAACGACCAATTGGTCGGAAACTTCGGCCACGTAATAGCCACATTCCGTTATTTAACGGGCGGCTTCTTCCTTAAATTCAGGTGTAAATCGAGGTGTACCCATACGTTTCTTCTATGCTCAAACTATAGGGCAGGCTCGTCTACCAGGACGGGGTTAGTCCAAATGAGGCAAAAAAGTGTCTACGAAACCTGATTCTGTTCATAAATCTGACTACAATAAAGTCTCATTCACTCTCATATAGCAATGTAATGGCAAGACCTTTAAAGTTTTTGTTGATGTCAATCACTCCCATAGGCACATTTACGTCGGGTGTTTGGCCGGTATGCGCAACGATATTTATCACATCTGAAAAGCTCAGAGAGGCCAATCTAATATTTATAGTCGCATCATTATCACTACCTTCAGTAGTAAAATCTATTTTAATTGAGGGTAATTCACCACCGTTAATTACCCCAGGAGAGGCAGAGCCTATCTTGACAAATACGATGTTAACATCGCGAAGGGGGAGTCGGATGTTTTCCTGGATTGTTTTATTGTGCGATCCCGAGTTGCCGACGGTATACCAATGTGGGCGAGGCGGGAGGTTGAACAGTCATGACGCCAACATGCACACCCATATCAGGCACGCTCATCGCGGGACAAGTTAGGGGCTCTCTATACAACGGCGATGAAGCCACTTCATCCTTCCGGTCAACGCCCCTGACCCTCCAAACAAAACAGGCCGGGTGTCGCCACCTAACCCCAACCGCTCCAGCCGTTGCCCAGTTCCAACTATGCGTCCACCTTGACGTCGTAGGTGTTCTTCGGCAGGTTGCGACTTAAACGCTGGACGTCCATCTCAATGGTCGATGCATTGCCGCCCGACTGCCAGTTCCCTACCACGAACGGCTGCACCCTATTCATGGAAATACGCACCTTCATAGCGTCCTTCTCTACTTCTCAGTAACATCGCCCGAACATGAAACCCTCCTCCTCAGTTGAACGTCACCAGCATTTCTGCCGAGGCAGTGACCGGCCCACTGGGCAAACTGCTGCCGCCCGAACACAGGCGCCAGGTCAACTGATTGGCCAGGGTGGTACTGCTTTGTGCACTGGTGATGCTGCCCTGTTTTATGGCGATGTTATCAAAACGCAGCCCAGTGGTGGCAGTACAGGCCCCACTGCCCGTCATCCCGTTATCTATCTCCCCGGTGATATAACCGCCTCCCTGACTTAACGCCAACCGTGAAGCCGCACCGCCGTACAGGCCGCTGAGTTGACGGAACTGCAGGTTGATATTGGCGTTTATCCTGTCTGAAGGCTGCCCACAGCTGGTGATCAGCGGCACGGGTTTCACCGCCAGCTCTGCATTGGCCTGAGTTTTGCGATTGACCGGCCCAAAATCAATGGCCGTCGGGGTGTTGACCGTACACTCCAGCGTGGAGATACGCACGGAGATATTAGTGGGCAAGATAGAAACAGACCTATCACCTGAGGGAGTAAAAGAAAAACTGGCAAAATACATCGGAGGAACCGTGGCCTCCCCGGCTTGCTGCGTCCCGTCTGCCACCAAGACCCAGGTACCCGATAGCGTCATTGTACGCGTGGCGAGTGCCAAGTAAAAGTCTTCCATACCTACCATGCTTGGGGGCAAGCACCATTCATATCCATTCGGCGAGGTGATCGTACTTTGTGCCGTTGATGTTCCCTTGGTTTCAGGTAATCCAATGGTTCCACTCAACGTTTGTCTTACGCCATTATATCGGTTATAGCTACCGCTCCCCGACGCCCGCGGAATCAACCCAACCCCCGGTACGCCGTTCAGCGGCAACGCCAGATAGCCCCCTATGTTTTTCAAGACACTTGTGAGCAAACATTGCTCATGAGGTTTATTAGTGATAGACAAGAGCCCGTATGAAGGGACTAAATATGTATGTTCGAGGGTACCGCTTAACGTCCGATTAAACGGCATTCCCTCCCACAGTATTCCCGTTCCCTTGCCGATGGTGATGGTCTCCGCCTGAACAGGGGCTATAAAGGCAGCGAGTAATGCTACACACTCCAGACTGTGCCGTGCCGTGTCTATCCAATATTGTTTCATTATTATCCTTCCTCACAGCGCACAGCCAGCATGCGCACCGGGTTGTTGGTTGATACCTGGGCCCGGTCCAGATTAAAAATCGCCTGACACTGTTGCGCCGTTCCCCGGCCCCAGACCGCCGTTAATTTACCCTGTTCTGGCAGCCCACTCAGGTACACTTGCCCCGCATCCCCCACGATACCGCTGTTAATCTCGTGGCCTTCTCCCGCCAGCGTGACCAAGGTACCAAAAGGCACCGGCGCCCCCGCCCGGGTCAGAGTCATCAACGCCTGATAACCGGTACGGGGAGCAAACGTCGCGGCCACCACCGCCCCTTTGGTCGGGTAGACGTTAGTGCTGCTCTGCGGCAGGTCCACATCTTCCGGCAGCGTCGACGGGTTCAGGCTGACCGGGTTGTTCTGGTACGGCGACAGGTACGGCACCACTGCATACCCCCGGCTGTCAGTGTGCACTCCACTGCTCATCACACTCACCCCGGCCGCGCCCGGTGCCCTGACCAGTGCCATCGAGGTACCCAGTTGCTGGCTCAGCGTCACCCCGTTCGGGTGCACCACCAAGCCGCCATTGCCACTCATATTCAAGGCATGAGTGCGGCTGCTGTGGCTGTAGCCCAGGCTGGCCATGCCCCGGCTCCCTTGCCACCCCAGGTTCAGGGTGCTGCTGCTACCATTGCCACTGCTGTTGTCATTGCTCCAGCCTTGCATCAGGCTGTAGGACAAGCGGTCTTCCGCGGCGGAACCGCTCACCCCCGCCTGCTGCTGTACCCGGCCCTCGCTGTTGTGCGTCATCTGGTAGCTGGCATAGCTGCGACTCAGCGCAGGCCTGCTGCTGAACAGGCTGAACGGTACCTGCAGATTGAAAGCCAACTGGCGGTTCTGCGGCCAGTCGTCACCGGATTTTATCCGGTCAACACTGTAGGCCAGGCCATAGCTCACCCCGCGCCAACTGCCGTTATAGCCCGCCGACAGGGTGGTATTGGTCCGCTCCTCGCCCCAGTAGTCACTGCGTGCTCCCGACAGGAACAACGCGCCGAAGTCCCCCAGTTGCTGGGTAAGTCGCACCTGAAAATCCGTCCGCTGGCGGGCCAGTGCCCAGGAGACCTGCCCTTCACTGAGCTGATAACCGCTGTTGTTGAAATCGGCAAAGCTGTAGTAATGCCGAGTGGAGTAACGGTACGCCATCAGGTCTACCGAGGTGCCGGTACTGAGCAGGCTTTTGGCATAGCGCACCCGGTAGGACTGGCCGTTCTGGGTCTGGTCATACAAGTTCGCCGACGCCAACGTCACGTCGGCCGACAGGGCACCAACATCCCCCAAAGAGACCCCACTGCCCAGCACCGCTGAGGCGTATTTCTCGGCTATCAAGCCCCCACCGTACAGAGTGACGTCATGAGGGAAACCGTAAATCAAGGTCGCCAGGGTAAAGGAAGCCTCCCGGGAACCGGTGGTGATACCCCCATTGTAACGTCCTGCAGTCAGCTCGTATTTCAGCCCCCCGGGCGCTGCATCACCGGCAGAGCCGAGAAGGCCTGGTTCCAGGTTCGCACACTGCCGTCTGCTTCGGTTACCGTCACCGTCAGGTCGCCCCCCTGTCCGGTCTGGTACAGGTCGTTGATGCGAAATGGCCCGGGCGCGACATAAGTCTGGTACACCACGTTGCCGTTCTGGCTGACGGTGACCCGGGCATTGCTCTGTGCTATCCCGCTGATGACCGGCGCAAAACCGCGTAGACTGACCGGCAGCATCTCCTCGCTGGAACTCAGCTTCATACCACGAAACGGCACGCTGTCGAAGACGTCGTTGCTGGTCGTGCTCTCCCCGACCAGCACGTCCGAACGCCAAGCCTGGATATCGCGTTGCAGGTAGGTGTTGGAGAAATGCGTTTTCTGGTTACGCTGTGTGTCACTATGACCACTGCGGCTGTCACTACGGGTATGTGTCATGTCGCTGCGCAGGCGCCAGGCCTGCCAGTTCATCCCACCACGCAGCCCCAGAAACAGGTTGGTTTGTTCGCTGCTGGCCTGCCCCCACTGCCCACGTTGGCGGCTATGCCCGCCATTGAGGTTGTAGTTGAGCAAAAAGGCCGTCATGCCCTGGTCCCACAAGGCCGGGTCGACCGTGCGGCTCGCATCCGGTTTCATCGCCACCTGGGGTATGCTGAGCTCCAGTCGTTGCTGCTGAAAGTCAAAATGTACTCGGGCTTCAGGGATAAGGGTGGCCAGGTCACTGACCGATTTATCGGTGGGCAGTCCGGCAAAGGCCGGCAGCGCCGTGGTATTGACCCCCATCTCGGCCAGGAAGGCTGGAGTCAACTCTGGGCTGACCTGTCCTTTCTTCCCCGGGGTGAACACTACCGGATATTGACCACGCTCGCTGCGGTTGACCAATACTGTGACCAGATAGGTGCCCGGCGGCGTTTGCCCTGCGCGTTCAAACGCACTCAGGTCGGTCACGGCCTCCAGGCCACCGCCCAGTGACAGCAGTGCCGGGTCAAAATAGTCGCGGCCCCATGCCAGGGAACTGCCCGCCATCAATGCACTGCCCACCAGAAATGGGGAAAGCGCTGCCGCAAGAGGATGGATCTTCATGGTTATTCTGTCCATTTTAAATAATGTGATTCCCTTTTCCGTCACGCGTCAGAAGAAACAAAGCCATCAATGCTGTTGTGCAATTGGCGTATCCCAGCCATCCTCATCAATCAGTTGCCAGGTCACTTTTCCGCTGGCAGCCGCCGGCAAAGAATAGGACTGCTGGCCAAATGGCGGCACCATCCGGCGCAGGGCCGGTTTGTCCAGGGCGACGCCCTCCACAGCCAGGCGGGAAAAGGTCAGCCAATAGGGTGTTGGGTTATGGGCGGTCAGTTGGTGGCCCTCCTGGCTGAACGTGAGTTTGGGGGCCATGTCCGCCACCGCGCGTTTTGCCAACCCGGCCGGACGGTAAAACAGCTTGAGATTGCTCACCACCGTCATTACCATCTGCTCACCACCGGGCTGTTGGGTGGGCAAGGCCTTCATCGAGATAAAGAAGACCGACTCACGGTCATTGGGCAACGGCATATCATTACGGCGGATGCGCAGTGCCAGTTCACTGTTCGCTTCCAGACGCGCCAGCGGCGGGGTGACAATAAACGGCATGGCCGGCGTGCTCTGCCATTTCAGGTCGACATCCCCGGTGGCTGGGTCGACCGGGCGCACCCAAGACTGGATCAGGTACGGGGCCGAACTCTTGTTGTAGGCGGTCAGTGTCACACCCTGTTTTTCGCCTTCCGGGTAAATCACCCGCAGTACGTAAAACGCTATCCCCGGTGCCGCATTGTCCTCGGCCTGGGTCAGTGTCGCACCGCCAGCCAGCAGACACAGGGCCAGCAGCGGATAAAGCAGACATTTCATCATGGGAGGGTTTCCGCTATAGGTGGGCGTGTTTGCTGGCAAGTTGCGGACAACCCGCCATAGTCGGTGACCGTCTGCCAGCTCACGAGATTGGCCAGGCCCTGAATGGCCAGCGTCAGACTACCCTGCGGTGGCACCATCGACGCTTGTCCGTCTAACATCACATCACGCCCGTTAACGGTCAGTCTGCCCAGGGTCTGAAAATACCCGGTCGGGTTGGCAACGCGCAGCCCTTGCGCCTCGCGCGTGAACGTCAGCAGGCAAGGCGTGGACTCTGCAGGCGGAGTGAGTCCGAGTGGGCGATAAAACAGCTTCACCACAAAACGTACGCCTACCGATAAACGGTCGGCCGCCGTGATGGGTTCTGCCTGCGCAGGAATGGCAGAAACAGAGAGATAAAACAGCGACTCCCGTTCGGTGGGCAGCGTGCCTACCTGTGGCAAGATGCGCAGCATCTGGCGACTCTCGCCTGCCAGCCGGAACAGCGGCGGGGTGACGATAAACGGCGCGAGGCTCGTCTCATCAAGGCCATTGTGCACCCGGGCCTGTATCAGATAGGCCCGTTGCCCGCTGTTGCTGACGGTGACGGTTTGCGCTTTGTCTGCCGCAGAAAACACAATGCGTGTCTGTCCCAGGCTGATACCGCCACTGCTGGCCTGCGAAGACAGGCTGAGGAGCAGAAGCAGACTTGACATCATGTAATAACGTCCCTGTGCCATCGCAGCCTCACTGATAAGAAAACGTGAACATCAGCGTGGCCGTGACGTCGCCGGTCGCCAATGAAGCACAACCGGTACTGCCACCGCAGCTGGTGCCGGCATAGAAAGTAAACGCCTGGTTGATCGGTATCTGCCCAACGTTAGCCAGTTGAAGCGTGCTGTTATCTTTGACTTCAGGCTGACTGTAATCTGGTACAGCGTCACTGTGGATCACCACAATCCCGGTACCGGCCGCCGAGCTGGCATTACGGAAAAGCCATTTGTTGTCCTGAGTGACACCATTGCCGGTAATTTTCACTATCGGCGTCAGGCTCCCGCCAGCCTGACCGGAACAATCCTGTACGAACAGGGTAAAGGGCTGTGGCACCACCAGTTGATTAGGGCGTAGCGCCGATAGGTTTACCGTCCCTAACGGCAGAATGCTTTTATCCAGGCTGAGCGTGCAGGTACCGTTGTTCAGCACCGCGGAGAAGTTCAGCGTGATGGCCCGTACCGGGGGAGAGGAGAGCGCCCCCTGCCAGTACTGCCGTCAGCACCGTGTTAAGGTAATGTCGTATTGAACGCATCGGTGCCTCCGCTATCATTGAGGGTTTGCCACTGCACCTTGCTGTCCGTTGCCAGCGGCGTTTTCACCAGCCAAGTGTGGCTGCCGAACGGAGCCAGCATCAGGGAAGCCGGGGTATCCAGCGGCAATTTATGTCCGTTCACCGTCAATGTGGCCAGACTGACGAAATAAGGATAAGGATTGTTCACCTTCAGCCCTCCCGGTGCGCGTGAGAACTGCAGCCCCTTCTGAGCGGACGCGGAAGAGCCGCTCAGGCTCGCTGGCCGATAGAACAGTTTGATGATGCTGCCTACACCGAAACGCAACTGTGCCTGAATGTCATTGGATTTTTGCGCGGGGTCTGTTGGCGTACTGGTGGGAATGGCGGTGGCATGAAAATAAAACACCGATTCGCGGTCGGCTGGCAAGGGCGCCCCGGTAAAAGCAATGCGTAACTGGTTGACGCTTTTGGGCTCCAGGCGAAACAACGGCGGCGTCACGGCAAAGGGCGCCGTAGTCTGTGTGTCCTGCTTACCACTGACCGTGGTCTGGACCAGATACGGCCCGTGGCTTAAGGTATTACGTACCGTTACCGGGATACTGCTGGCGCCTTCCGGGTAAATCAGACGGGTCGCATTGATACCAAACCCGGCGGCCCCGCCAGCCAGTGGCGTACCCAGCAGGGTCAGCCCCAGCGCAAACAGAGGGATAAAGCGCGTCATACGGTAACTCCAGAAAAGGCGGGCCAACGGCCCGCCGGGAACACATCAGTTATAGGCGAAGCTAAACAGGATAGGCGCGCTGACCAGACCGATATCCGGGGTCATGGAGGTGGAAGCCAGAGCTGCCTGCAGGCTCAGGGATTTGGCATTGAAATCCCCGGTTGCCGGTGTCGCACCCGCGGTGGCAACGTTCAGTTTCTGGCCTGCAGTGATGTAGGCAGTGGGGGTGGCCACTTCACTTAACATGATGCCGGTATTGGTGCCGGTGCTGTTAAAGATGTTTGGGTTACCGCCCAGTGTCTGACCCGTCACAATCAGATTGGCGGTATCTCCTGTGGCCACCGGCGTGTCACAGTTGCTCAGGCCTACAGTGAAGGTCTTGACGCTCGCGCCAACCGGGGTAGCGACTGCGCTGAAATCCGATGCGGTATAGTTACCCAGGTCCAGATTGGCATTGGAAAGTGAAATGTCACAGGTCGCCGCTTCCACGGTGGCGGTAATGGTCATTTGCGCGTTAGATGCTGCCTGGGCAACACCAGCACTAACCAACAGGGCAACCACAACGGGAGTCAAAGTAAAAATAGTCTTACGCATTATATATTCCTTAATTTATGCATTTAAAAAAGTGAAACAACACGTTGCTGGCGGATAGTCTGCCAACACACAACACTTATCTGTACGGCATGCACAGATAAACGTATTTAAACGAAACCATCGCAACGAAGGAATTATTCCTGGCTTTCATTTAAAATAGAGCGAAAAGCAGTTGGGTGAGTGCCTTCCTTAATGTTTAAATCAACGACCTATCCCTGGCATATTTAAAGTTGATATGCGGGCTGCCTTGGGGCGACTATTTTCAGCAGTACAATTACGCTTCTGACAAAATACAAATACTGACGGCACTGTTGCAAATAGCCGCTTAGGGTAAAGTTTTCCCCCTATTCGAGATCTTAGAAACTGAAAACGTAGTTCACCAGACGCACTTCCCCTGAGGATGTGCCATAATACGAGGGTGCAATCTGTCTTTTGCATAATGTGCGCATCACCTCGAGGTCTTTGATTGTCGCATAGGCTATCTTCATGGGATTTGAAGCCTAACATATTAAAACCAATGATCTTTAACTGAGAGTGAGTGACATCTTTTTCGCTGACACAGAGCATGATAATTCCCATAAATTAGAAGGGCGCGAGAGTTTAAACCAGTGAGACCTAGTTTTTTTAACGCATTCAACTTATGGCTGCTGACGGTTTTTTCCGAAATTAGCATTTCTTTGGAAACTACATTATTGCTTTTTCCTTTAAGTAATTTCTTCATCACCTCAACTTCACGAAGCGTCAAGTCTTTTATCCAATTCTCTATTTTGTGCTGCAAGATGTATTTTATGATGCGAGGGAATTCATAGGTCGCCGTCTTTTTTGACAAGACTCCATAGATCCATTTGTCGGATGAGATATTCCCTGAAACAGAATTGATTACACGCAAATCTGCGGCTACGGCAAACAATAGTGTCATCTTCGACAGGTTTCTATTGTCGGATGATAATAGAATGACATCGTCTTGCTGATAACCGACCAACTGATTGGATTTCATTAGTAACTGTGCATCTATGATCGCAGCCTGGTACCCTGATTGTAATAGTAATGCTTCAGCACCTAATGCAAAATAGCTGTCGTCAGAAATTATTTTTATCATACTTTGAATTCCCTTTCTCAGTAGTCAGTTCCATTCACATACATTTTTTTAAATAGATAAGCGTGATATTTTCTTTATTTATAGTATAACCTTGATTTTTCACTCGCTTTATAAAATTGACACCAATACCAAATGAGTCAAGTTTTCTATTCAAGTCTTTTATGACTTGCCATAACCTCTGTCTGGAAGAGCTCAGCCCCTGAACATCCCAAACATTGGTCATGATGTCTTCATCAGGAACAGGATGGTATAGCGCATTATCCAAGATGTAGATTAATAATCTCATCATGGTTCTTCTTAAATAGGCAACCTGTAAGTCAGCGTTTCTTTTATCTGAAGAAAGATAAATGATCCGTTTATGAAATATGTCTACATAAACATCGTATCCAATACGATAGCCGCATAAAGTATATTCCTTCATATATAAAGCCTTAAACCAGACCCTCTATTTTTGCTTGTGCCATAATTCGTCATCTCTCAGGGTCTGGGTTATCATTTTACGGTCACTGAGCATTGTTTTTCAAATCAGTTTGCCATTGGCTTTAAAGTTCAAAAAAGATCCCATCAAAGAACTTTAACACCAACATTCAATGATGAATTAGCATATAAACCTAAAAAAAATGATGTTCAATAATTATGCTTCAAAAGGTGTGCGAAATTTATCATCAAACATTTACGATATGATTTCCACGATCCACAGACAGATAAACCAAATTTTTGTCTGGCTATTAAGATATCGCATCATTACACCAACCGTTCGACTCATTTAGTAGAGACAGAAATGAACCTCTTGTCGTAGCCTTGTTGTCCGCCATCTGCGGCTCGATGTGAAAAATAGTACGTTCAAAAGGCTATCAAGAGTAGGGAAATCCGTTTAATTAGATCCTTAATTTATCTAAGACAATTCTTAACTCGTCGCCGTAGTCGTACTTGCATGAAAAAATGCCATGAATAGATAGAACAAAAAAATCAACTCAATGATAAATAATGATTTTATTTATGAGAATAATTATCATTACATAGGTACTGTATTTCCATAGCAAGTCATTTAATTAAGAAAAATCCTCCTTAATCAGATTTTTTTACACACTTCAAGTGGAATGGTCGCTGAATCTTAGCCTTGTCATTTTCCATACCACCGTAAAATATACCCATAAAAGTGTTTCAATCGGAGATCGTGACTGGGTGTGTCCCGTAACTATTTTTTGTACAGTATGGTTATGTTTAATCGGCAGGAAGCTTTCGAGTTTGGCTCGTTATGATGGCACAGTCCAAAATAGGCAGTGGTGATAAACTGAGGTCTCTTTTTTGCATAGGTGGCAGCACATAGACCCTTGCCATGGTCGACATTTTAAGAACGATATCATCCTATGGGCTGTTCGCTGATACAGCAAATATGCCATCAATAATCGCAGACTCCAGGATATGTTGGCTGAACCGGCGTCAATGTCTATCACAATACGACTTATCGCTGGATTTGAAGAAATATAGCAAGTTTTAATTCAACGTGCTTTTCTCTGAAGGTTATGAAAATGATACTTCCGTTCTTAAAAGCACTATGAAGAAGAGTCTATATGTTTAGCAGCAAATATTGGTTATGAGTGAAACAGACTGAGATGCAGCCCTTACCCATCTGAGAGCACTCCCTTACCAGGTACACTTCCCGATGAGTTGGGATCGTCGGCATCTCTTGCATTTACGCTATCGGCCAGGTTTGTTCGCCATCATTAAGCCGTTCGGAATTGATTTTCTTTTATGCGGCAAACCCGATATGCGTTTGCAAATATGGTTAATGATCCGCTCCTCTGGCGCTGACCGGAGCCTTGTAATCGTATTGAGGTGACTCTGGTTCACTCATACAATAAAGCCGTTGCCAGTACATACGGGTACAAGAGTTACTGGGTAGAACTTATGACTTCCGCCAGATCAAAAATATCATGGCCAGGTGCCCTCATATTCGTATTATTGCTATAAACTTAAGTTAAAAAAGCATTGAAATTATCGAGGCTTGTCAATTAATACATCTCTAATATAGAAAGAAATATAACCCTAATAACGGCAATAAACATGACAAATTTTTTAGAAAAGAGTGTGGCTACAAAAAATGTCTATTTAATTCCAAGGTGTGATCACCGAGACGAACACGTCCGAGTGAACGGTCGCTCGGAACGGGTCGTGATATTGGCGGCGCAGACCACGTGGCTCCATGCATGAGGATCACCGACGCGATCTGCTTTTTCCTGCAGCGGGATCGGCCTTTTCGATGTCTACTCTTTACAGAAATGGAGCAGCCTGATCAGGAACGAGGGTTCCGCTCTCTGTTATTTCCGGAAGCAGAACCGCTTGAGGCATTTTTGGGGATTTTATCCCGTATGTAGTGCCAGAGTTACATAGCTAACACGACATACAGTGCAAGCGGATCCTTTTGGGATCCCCCGCCGATCCTGCTTAGCTCTCTTTTGATTCCGATTTATGGTATATTTCCAAAAGTCGGAAGAGAAAAGGCGGCGATGACCGATTGCGAAAACGAATTATTGCTCGTGCGCCGGCACAGTGGATTGGCGATACTGATGAGGCGTTGTCCTGCATGGACGACGAAAACGTCAGTTTTGGCCCGGCATTGAAAGAAGTTGCGCTACGTGAAATCTGAACGTCGACGTGGGGCGTAGACGCCCATTTTTTACGTAGCGCAACCTCATGCCTTTGACCGTTTATGACTCAGCCTCGACCGTAGGCTCGTTCTTCGGCAGATCCGGTGACCGTGGTGCTGACCCTTGGTAGACAGAACAACAGGAGCAGATGATGACCTATGATCCGGCACTGGCCATGGCGGGGGCCCCCGCCGGTGGATCCACCCCGATGTTGGCACCGCAAGATTATCAACGTGCGCTGTCGTTGCGCCAGATGGCCATGACCTATGATGAGCTGCCCCGGTATCTGCTGGCACCGGAAGTCGCCGCCCTCCTGCACTTCTTGCCGGATTGGACACAGCATGCGCTGATCAATCTTTTGTGGAATACCGGTGCCCGGATCAATGAAGCCCTGGCACTGAGGCGGCGGGATTTTCGGCTCAATGTGACCATGCCGCATGTGGTATTGCGTACGGCCAAACAACGCCGAACCGGGCGTGGCCGACCCTCGAAAGGCAAGTCGGCGAACCGCACGGTACCGTTGACCGATCCGCAATTTGTGGATGAGCTTCGCCGACTGTTTGCCAGTACCAAGGAGTTGTTTGAAATCGATGCCGAGACGGGCGAACGTTCCCCTCTGCCTGTCTGGCAGATCAGCGATCGGGGGTGCGCAACTGGCTGACGAAAGCTGAGCATCTGGCAAAACGTGAAGGGATCCGATTTAGCGTGCCGGTGACGCCGCACGTGTTTCGGCACAGTTACGCGATGCACATGTTGTACCAGGGCACACCACTGAAGGCGGTTCAGGGGTTATTGGGGCATGAAAAAGCGGAGAGTACCGAAGTCTATACGCGGGTTTTTGCACTGGATATTGTGGCCAGCCGCCAAGTGCAGTTCACCTTGCCCCCTCAGGAAGCGATGGGCATGATCCGCAATATTCATGGACAAGGGAACATGTTGAAGAACGAAGGCAAGTGAGCCGGTCAGGGTGACCGGCTCTTTTCCCTGATGCTGATCTTAGTGTTATAAGGTGCCGTCATCGCACTGGTGTTTAGTAACTCTAAACATATTGGATGTTAAGTGATGCTAAACATGTCGTCAATCTATTCTTTGACGGCAGATCATGATCCCTTTACGATTGAAAACCGCCCGCCAGCAAGCCGGACTGACCCAGGAGAAACTGGGTGTTCTGGCCGGTATCGATGAGTCCACCGCCCGTTCGCGGATCTCACAGTATGAAAGCGGGACCTACACGCCTTCTTTTACGATGATGTGTGCCTTGGCTCAGGTGCTGAACGTGCCTGAGTGTTACTTCTATATTCTTGATGATGGGTTTGCGAAAAAGGTCCTGCAGTTGTATCGGACCAAGGGCTGAAATGATGATACTTATATCTTCCCTGCGCCGTGGGGGAGCTGGAGATCCTGGATGCTAACGCCCTGCGGTTGTTCAAATCCCGCTATGGCGCCAGTGAACTGACCGCCAAGCCGGATTTTAGCGTGAAAAGAGTATAAAGGCAGAATGAGGGAGAGTGAGGGAGAGTGACTCTACGTCAGACTGTCTTCGGTCAGACCGGTCATTTTCATGACGGTATTGTTATCGAAACCGTTCTGCTGCAGATTGCGGGCAATCTCTATCGTTGATCACTACCATCCTGCCTTGGTGTACTCCTGTACAACCCCTTTGGCATCACCACAAAACCAGAGTTGCGACGCAATGGTATTGGGTGTGTAAGGGCACCCAACTCTGCTATGGCAGTATGAAGGTCGCTACAGGCATCTTGGAAAAGCGCCGTTATGCCGGGTTTTTGTGACTGATGGTATATCGCCAACCACGTATTTTGTAAATATTGTTGGGAGGAACTTATCAGAGGATCAATCCTGCTCTCTTTTGATGGCATCGTTGTTTTCAATGCAAATTTGTGTTGATTCAGACCTGGCGCAGTCTTGTGGTGGCGGCTTTGTAAACTTCCAACCGTTCGCGTTTGCCAACAGCAAGAACGAGGATCACAACAGTCTCATCTTCGACCTTATACACCAGTCGATATCCAGACGCGTGGAGTTTAATCTTATAGCAATCAGGCAAAGAGTGAAGCCGGTTAGCCTCAACGCGGGGGTTTTTGACAATCTGTGCCAGCTTCTTCTTTAGCTGCTGGCGCACGGTATCACCTAATTTATGCCATTCTTTGAAGGCAGCGTCGTCAAAATCAATTTTATAGGTCATCGAGCGATACGCGGATCCGTTTACCCGGGTTAGCCAGACGCTCGCGTGCCTGTTCGATGATGTCAGCGTCTTCGTCAGCCAGCAATGCGACCTGAACAGGAAGACGGTTGTTTTGAGCAACGTATTCAAGTACCAGGCGTACTGCTTCAGATGCTGTTACTCCTAGCCCATCGAGTGCTATTCCGGCACGTGCTTTTAAATCGTCGTCGATGCGAATGTTCATCGTAGCCATTGCAAAGCTCCTTGTAATTACAGTTGTGTATACATGATAATCGTTCACTGGTAAAAAATAAAGCACAGAAGACCCTATATCTAAATGCAGTATTTACCCCCTCAGCCTTGCGCAATAGCGGAGAGCTTCCTAGCAATGAAGGAAGCTTGCCTGGCTTTAAAGGGTCTACCGAGTATATCTTCAGAGTGATGTACTGAACGCGACAAAGGAGCAAGTTAAGGATTAATAAAATTTCGCAATGGTGTTGCTTTTTTATTTATTATGCAGGAATATTGATTTTATTCAAATAAGCTACATAAGAAGGGGTTTTGGTGATTATGGATTCTCATCAAACAGAGAAAGTCGCACTACGTGCCGAAAAAATGCTGTCCGCGTTGACTGAGCAGATACAACTTCAGAAAAAAGAACTGAATGAAAACGAGTATTTTCAGGTATATGCCAAAGCTGCCGTTGCAAAATTTCCAAAGTTGACGCGCGCTAATGTTGATTACGCTGTCAGCGAGATGGAAAGCAGTGGTTATATCTTCGACAAGCGTGCGGCCGGTTCGTCAACAAAGTACGCGATGACCGTCCAGAATATTGTCGATATTTATCACCACCGTGGTGTCCCTAAATACCGCGATCGCCATCCTGAAGCAATAACTCTTTTTGTCGGCAACCTAAAGGGCGGGGTCTCAAAGACCGTTTCTACGGTTTCATTGGCTCACGCACTGCGTGCCCACCCTCACCTCCTTTTTGAAGATTTACGCGTTCTGGTCATTGATTTGGATCCTCAGTCCTCGGCTACCATGTTTTTGAACCATACCCGTGCCGTGGGCCTGGTTGAGTCAACCTCCGCTCAGGCCATGCTCCAAAATGTCAGCCGGGAAGAGTTACTCAATGAATTCATCGTGCCTTCTGTTGTGCCAGGCGTCGACGTTCTTCCAGCATCCATTGATGATGCGTTTATCGCTTCAGGTTGGGAAAGTTTGTGTGCCGAGTATTTACCTGGCCAAAACCCTCATGCTGTATTGCATGATAACATCATTGATAAATTGAAGGCGGATTATGACTTTATCTTTGTCGATAGCGGTCCTCACCTAGACGCATTCCTTAAGAACGCGATTGCGGCCGCCGATCTCCTGATGACGCCGATCCCGCCTGCACAGGTTGATTTCCATTCGACATTAAAGTACCTGACCCGTCTGCCTGAGCTGGTCAGTATCATTGAAGCTTCTGGTTGCCCGTGCCGGTTGCAGGGAAATATCGGTTTCATGTCCAAATTGTCCAACAAGCCCGATCACAAAGTCTGCCACAGCCTCGCGAAAGAGATTTTTGGCGGAGACATGCTTGATGCGGCTTTGCCGCGCCTTGATGGCTTTGAACGTTGTGGAGAGTCCTTTGATACGGTGATCTCCGCGAACCCAGCGACCTATGTGGGGAGCAGCGAGGCTTTGAAAAATGCGCGTACCGCAGCTGAAGATTTTGCCAAAGCGGTATTTGACCGTATTGAATTTATTCGAATGAATTGAGGTGCCCGATGAGCACAAAACGTCAGACAATCGGGCGCACGTTTAACGCGCCAGTTCTTCACAACGAGACCGAGTCGGAAGCGGTCAAACAGGTATTTACACTCTCTTCTGGCAGGAAGGCGGCCTTTACCAAAGTGACCGTTCCGGCGGCAGAAGTTGAAACCAAAACGTATGTTCTTCAGGAAGTAAATGGACGTGATCAGTCTGCGCTCACCCCTGAATCCCTTCAGGATATTACGCGGACCATCAGTCTACAGCAGTTCTTCCCGGCCATTGGTGTCCGTCGCGATAACCGTGTTGAGATCCTGGATGGCTCACGTCGTCGCGCCTCGGCCATCATCAAGCATGTGGGCCTGGATATTTTGGTCACAGATGAGTCACTCTCGATCAGCGAGGCCAGAAAGCTGGCACAGGATATTCAGACGGCCCGGGAACATAACATTCGTGAAGTGGGAACGCGGTTGCTAGCCCTCAAGCAAAGTGGACTGACACAAAAAGAAATTGCTGAAGTGGAGGGATTGTCGCAAGCGAAAGTTACGCGAGCATTGCAGGCTGCCAGTGTATCTTCTGAGTTGCTATCCCTTTTTCCAATCCAATCTGAATTGTCTTTTTCTGACTATAAAGTATTGCTGATGGCAGAAGAATTGTTGGTCAGCAATCAACGTTTGGTCTCAGAACTCATCGAAAATATCAGTAACGTCGTCAATGTGATCCGTGAGTCGTCATTGCTGCCCGCTGATGAGGTTAAGACTAAAATCCTCACGGTAATACGGGATGAAGCCACAGTATTGGGAGAACCTGCGAAAGGAGAAGCGGCTGTCATCACCCCACTCTGGCAGTTTTCTGACAAGAACAAGTATGCCCGCAAGAAGATCCGGGGGCGCATGTTTAGCTATGAATTTAGCCGTGTGTCGCCCGAACTGCAGGGTGCTATTGATGATGCGGTGAATGCTGTCTTGGCCAAGCATCTGAAGTCATAATTGAAATATTCTCCACCAACTTTTCAGTGTTAACTATTTAAAAATAATCGCTTTTCCATGGAGATTTCACCGTGAAATCTCCATAGGATTCACACTCACTCGCCCTGCTTTGGTCAGTTCCTAAGTTTTAAAGTCGAACGCCTTAATAATTACAACTACGTTCTCCAGGCAAATACATGTTCTAACATGTTATATGTAATGGATATCCTCTTTGAATTTCACGCTGAAATCTCCACAGTTGTACATCTATTCAGTCAGACACTTATCCAAGCGTATGCCTTTCTAAGGCCTTTTTATATTGAAAATTCAATACCTTTCTCCATGCAAAAAAATCATGTAGTCTTTTGTATTTAAAAGATATAAAAGGGAATTTCACGGTGAAATCACCAGATTTTCACTTGCGAAACGAGGTAGGATTTCAAGTAAGGATGTCGGCAATCTGATCCCGGCTGCTTCCGAACATGACGTGACAAAGCAATGAGTAGACCAAAAAAACGGATTGCATCATGTTGTCGTGTCTTGCAAATATACTGGCTTAGAGCCTGTAAATAATTCTGTGTAACTGCCACTGTATTAGAGATGATCGCTCAGGCGGTCACCGAACTCAATAATAAAACGGCTCATCGCCAACCGTCAGTTTCGGATCGGCATATTCCATTTTTTTGACGCATCCTTGATCGCCAGATAAAATCACTTTGCGCACTGAGTCGTCTGTCGGGAACACTTTGCGTTTCTTTGTCGCCTGCCGGATCACGTTGTTCAGTGACTCAATCGCATTCGTGGTGTAGATGGCTTTGCGGATATCGAGCGGATAGCCGAAGAACGTATTGAGGTTTTCCCTGTGCGCCCGCCAGCTTTTGCTGATTCGCGGGTATTTATCGTCCAAGACGCCCGCGAACGTATCCAACGCCATCAACGCCGCTTACTCTGTCGGCGCCTGATACACCATTTTAGCCCGCCAGTGACCGCTTTGTCGTTCTTCCACGATACGTATTTCAGACTGTTGTGCACCATGTGATGATGCACAACTGGATATGTGTCTGTGGATACACGCTGTTTATCGCATCCGGGAAGCCCTTCAGGCTATCTACGCAAGCAATCAGGATGTCTTGAAGGACCCGATTTTTCAACTCAGTCAGCACATTGAGCCAGAACTTCGTCCCTTCATTCTCGGCCAGCCACATACCCAGCAGCTCTTTTTTATCCTCGGTATTAATCCCCATAGCCAGGAACACGGCCTTGTTGATGACGCTGCCATTGTGACGGACTTTTACAACAATACAGTCAATATAAGCAATAGGATACAACGTAACCAGAGGACGACTTTGCCATTCGGTGACCTGCTCTTTGACCGTATCGGTGACTTTAGATATCAGCGTGGGTGACACATCGGCATCGTACATTTCTTTGAAGATAGCGACGATTTCGCGGGTGGTCATTCCTTTGGCGTACAGAGATAAAATCTGACTGTCCATCTGTGTAATACGTGTCTGGTTTTTCTCGATGAGCTGAGGTTAGAAGGTGTTTTCACGGTCACGCGGCGTGTTCAACTCGATATCGCCGTCATCACACAGCAGCGTTTTTGACGCATAGTCATTGCGTGTGTTTGAACCTGCTTTAGATGCATTTTTCTCGCGCCAGAGGTGGTCAGTTAACTCTGCCTTGAGCGCCATTTCAACGGTCAGCTTCGTCAGCATACGGGAAAGCTGATTGAGGTCGGCTTCGGTTTTAAGGCCTTTAGCCAGTTCAGTTGCGAGGGCTTTAAGTTTCTTTTCGTCCATAATTTGCCTGTCTCCGTTGTTGGAGTGAACATATCAAAAACAGGCTGATACACAACTTTAATTACAGTCTCACCTTATGATGGAGAATGAGATTTATACCTAGGATGTCCTTGATGCCATATTCGCAGTTCCAGCGCACCGCCTACAGGATGATGTTACGCTATAAATGCCGGTCTTTGAATGGGTTCATGTGCAGAGCCGTCATCAAAAGGGGCCGATAAGTTTATCACCTCCAGATTTTGCAACAGAGCCCACATCGGCGTGGATGACGAATTGGGATTAGTACACAGCGTAGCCGGCACTGCGGCCAACGTGGTGGACGTTACCCAGCTCGAGCTTTCAAGACAATCACAGCGCCGCCAGAGCAGACGGTGGCTCCCCCAATACATATGTGCTAATGTGGGTTTGTGTAATTTACGGAGCTTATCTTATGAGTCACCTGACAATCGACATAACGGACCAGCAACATCAAAGCCTGGGGGCGGTGGCCGCGTTGCAGGGCAAGACCTTCAAGCAATACACCCTCGAACGCCTGTTCCCCGGTGATATTGATGCCGGTCAGGTATGGCAGGAGCTGAAAGCCTTGCTGGGGAACCGCATCAACGATGGACTTGCGGGGAAGACTCTCCACCAAGAGCATCGGCGAAATTCTTGATGAAGAAATCGCCGGGGCTCGTACTTGACGGCCTACGGCGCAGGCCGAAGACGATCTACGCGGCACCATCCGCTACACACGCAAGCAATGGCGCGCTGAGCAGGTACGCCGCTAAATCGCGAAGCTGGAACAGGATATTGCCGTTCTAGCCGCCGGTCAGCGTTCTTTCAAGGATATAACCGAACTTTTTCCAGCGTTGCGGATGGCACGTTGTGAACATCACTACGTTTTCTGCCTACCGCGTGAGAGTACGTCCGTGTTGATCGTAGCAATTTTTCATAAGTGCATAAACCTCATGACTCGACTGACAGACAGGCTCAATGAGTACATGGTAAAGCTAGTCAACATGTCCATTCGGGTCGATCCCGAGTTAAAAGCCGCTTTTCTGGCGGCATGCCAAGATGATGGATACAGCGGCGCAGGAGTGATCCGCTTCGCCATGCAAACAGTTGTTGATGCCTCTCGCGATCCCGACACCTTCCGCGCCCAGATCGTGACCGACACGGCGGAACCTGCGCCGTTTCACATTCACACGCGCGAATGGATGTGCCAGACGGTGCGCCGTTTCGTGGCCGAGATTTTCAAGGTGGCTGCATGATGGACGAACACGCGCGCCGCCGCCAGGCTCGGGAGAGCTTCAAGAATGACGCGCTGCGGGCCTGGAAGGATTACCAGCTCAACGGCCGGCATTTGATGCAGACAGAAGTCGGGGCATGGCTAAAAACCTGGGGTACGCCGGGGGAAACAGCGATGCCAATCCACACACCTGATGAACCGGGGACAGGCTATGCCCGAGCTCGATCCTGAAGTTGCTGATGAAGTCCCGTGGTCCGACAGGATCACCCCTTACGATGAGACCCATTTTGTCACCTATATGCGGCTTCTCGATGCTGAGGCAGACGGTGCGGACTGGCAGGAGGTCGCCCAAGTCGTGCTGCACCGTGACCCTGTGTCAGAACCAGAGCGCACCCGTCATTGCTGGGAAGATCATCTAAGGCGCGCAAAATGGATGACGGAAATCGGCTATCGGAAAATCCTTTCCGACGACCGTGACAAACTGCAATAAAGAGAGGCCAACGGCACTGGCAAAACGTAGCCGGGCTTTGCACAGAATGCTATGGTACGGATCGGTGCCCAGGAAGCCTTTCATCAGCACCGCGAAACGTGCCGCTTCGGTTTCTCTCGTATCGTCATCGACAGCGCTTCGTAGACCTTCGGCAGGAGTTGGCCCCATTGTTAGCGCCAATGATATAAGACAGTAATTCACCATTTGGATTGTCCTCTCCACGAGTGCAACACTAGATTTGGCCTGCAGGGTGCTTGGCATGGTAGTGGACCCTGTAACTGTGGTTCAAATCAAGGCGGTAATGCAGCTCGATTTTTCTCATCAACAACCCATTCAGGCACCTAGGCGATAAAATTGGGTTCAGCGGACGCAGTAAAGGGTGACAAATTTATCACTCATAAAAAGATAGCCATTGCCCCTTGTTCGGTACAAATTAAAACGATAATCCTTATCATTAAATAACATAAATGAAGGGTACATTCCGATGAGTAAATCAGCGGGGGTAGTATTGCCAGGCAGCTCGGATACTGTTGATTTGTATATTATATAAGTGTGCCCGTAATGGCTGAAGTTAAATGAAGAAGCCCGGCGTATAATGGTTGTTTCATTGTCTTTGTTATTTGCGATCCCGTCAAAATTAACTCTGCCATTCGTTCCATGCAAAAATACAGAAATCCGGGCTCTGCTAGAGGTGAGATCACTCTGGGTTACCAGAATACCATGGCAATTGATACTTATTTTGTCTCGGTTACCGACGAGGAAGTAGTAAATCAATAAAAATAGCATGCTAACGGTCACAAGACTGAGGATAAGAAGTTTATTTCTCATTCTATATTCCTCCCAATTAGATTAAAGGTTGTGCAGACAGGCAAGGGGGTGCTTTCGATGGGGAGGGGGCATACAACAACCGAGGTGCGAGTGCTATATTTGAACATTGTGATATAGAGGTAAGGGGACGTTTTACAATCGACACCTAATGCTTGAATTGTTGCAATTCTTTTTGCAATATCGTGAGTTTTCGAATTGGTATAGGCCATGCAACCGGAATCATTCGGGTAAAGAGTATAATTATGGAATGGTGATACTCCCTCTTTTGCCAGTAAGAGATAAAGTGCAGCAAAAAAATAATCAAGGCCAATACAATTACGCTGTAAAAGCGAGGCTCTTTCAATTTCGTCTTGGTCTCCTGCCACCAGGAGGAGGTGGGAGATTCATTGAGCATTTCTTGAAGAGAAGGAAGGTCAGACTCATTTTTTATTTTGAAGTCATTATCTACTGAGTTCACTGGCGCCTCGTCGCCCAGCAACTGCTGGACAGAAAAGGCCTGATTAAATTTGAAACCTTGTTTGGGGACCGTCAATACCATAGATTGATATTTTTTTGATATACTTTTCAGTGCCTTACGTAGTAACGCGATGTTTTGGTAAAGATTGTTAACGGAGACGCTCTTAGCCTCATCTCCCCAGACGTACTCGTAAAAGTCATTTTGGAGGACCAGCTTAAAACGCCTTTCAAGGAGCAGTTCCAGGCATCGGCTGGCTGGAATGTTAAGCGTAATGGTAATGTTTTCAGCACCAAAAATGGTCAATTGGCAACTTTCTGGACAAAATTCAAAGCTTGAGTCGATAACGTAGCGTATTAACATGTTTACCCACACTTTTATGTATTATATTTCCAATATTACCTCGCAAACCGCCCCCTCCGTAGGTGCGTTACTTGCCAACTTTTGGGGGAAAATTCCCCACCTCCTCACAAAATGAAATGGTTACATTATTGAAATTATAGCTGCCATTAGTATTTTCGATTTGTTGGCTCGGCCCCGAGAAACACCCGACAGTAGATGGATCTTAACATAAGAGATTGGGGCTGAAGGGATGGTTCGGCAGCACAATACGTTTAGAAATGCAGGGAGATAGCCTTTATCCACGAATTGGACGATTTCTTTACCATATCCCTCTACCCAGTTTGCCTGGGTAGAGAAAATGAGCGTGCGCTTGCCCTGGGTAGCAAACTCCCAAGCTGCCTGAATAGATAGGCCGCGAACATTTCTAGGAAATGGATTCCGATCTGGGCGGCGAGCTTCCATTTCAGAGACAAACCCCGCCAAAAACGGGCCATGATTGTTTAGATCGTAATTCAGCCTGGCAGAAGCAGAGGTTCTCGACCATACCAATGTTCCAAAACGCTGTCGCGTAGACCGCCAATCCGAGCGAACAGGTTCTCCCGGTTCATCCCCTCGTATCCATGTAGTTAGATCATTCAACTCTTCGCCACTCGGCAGGATCGCGGAGAGACACACAATCCTTCTTTCCGCTGCGTCAGCACGCCGAAGCAGACGCTGAACTAATGCCTCGTAGCGAATCTCTCTCTGTGGGCCCAATCATGTGTCCTTCATCCAACACAATAAGACCTACGTCGTTGATCAGGCCAGCATCGTTACGCAGCGCAAAGTCTAGCTTCTCTGGCGTAGCAATCACGATATTTTGGCTACGTAGAGCATCTTCATCGCCAGACGATATACCACTCGCACCATAGAGCGACGAGACCGTGAAACCCAAAGGCGAGAAAGTCCTCCGAAACGATCGCTCAGTTTGCGCCGAAAGAACACGCAACGGCGTTACAACAAGCACACGTTTTCCAGTAGCCAACGTCATGAGTGCTGCGATTTCGGCAACACGGGTCTTTCCGGCGCTCGTAGGCAATGCAACGACGAGGTCATCGGCAAGGTCGATTGAGCGGGCTGCTGCCTCAAGCTGCGACGGCCATAGCTCGACTTCAGAAGTCCTCCTTGCATACAAAGCACCGATGAACATCCTGCGAAGACGTGGATATTCTTCCTCGCCATCAATTGGGATATCATTCGGCAAACGTTCATGGAGCGAATGTCCCCAAAGATCATCGATCAGTGCTCGGCAGATTTCACAAATCCACCAGAAGGGAACATTTCCGGCATTCCCAGCTAGACTGACCGCCAAGGCCAGCAGTTCCATTGCCCGCTGATACAACACGGCTTCACCTGTCTGCAGGGCAAAATCAAAGTAGGCCAAGGCCCGACATATTGTCGTGTTCAGAATTACGGCAACAGCATCATCTGGTTCTAGCTGGCCTGTATCGATCGCTTGCGTCAGTGCATCGTCTTCGTGTTCAGGATACCTCAACCAAGTGCGCACATGGTCCTGTAGCCGATCCATATCCCGAAGAATAAGAAGCATGATCGCAACTTCTGCAGGATTACTATTCAGATTTTCGTCGTGTTCATTGAATAGGGAATATGCGACCGCTGAAAAGCCAGCAAGGTGATAGGAAGCAGCCGCCAGCGTACGATAAAAACCGCGATCCACGGCATCTTGTCGGCCATTTTTCACCAACGATTCGAACGCGTTAGCACTCCTCTCAAATCCTTTGCTCGATAGATTTGTAGAGCCTTCTTTGTCACGCAAATTGAGGGTAGCCCGAAGTAAAGCAAAACCATGCTCGGCCAAATCTGATTCGATAGAGTCGCCAAGTTGCGGGGCTTCTGGCGGAAGTTTGCCGTCGACACACATAAGCGCCCAAGCAGCGCCACGGTACAAAAGGTGCCCCCACGTATCATCCTTTGTTGCAGCTACAAGGAAAGCACGTAGCTCTTCAATCGTTTCCAAGGTCTCGCACCTCTTCGTAAATTGCCTCGATAAATTCTCCGTGGTCTTTCACATGAAAATTCACGACGTAATGGTTCCGATTAGCGCTCACAGTTTCCAAATCAGCGATCACAGCATCGGGAACTCCGTTGCCAGAGAGGGTAAAGAGCATATGGTCTGTCAACGCAGTTTTAAAATGTCACCTAGCCCTGCTAGATACAAAAGTCACTTTTTTTAGGAGAAGCCAATTTTGTCTAGTGGTTAAAAGACTTGTTAAACGGTCTTTTAAAGCATAGAATCAAGACCTGTTATATGGTCTTTAAAGGTGTACTATGCCAAACATTATCTTAAGCGATACAAGCGCTAGCGTCAGCGAACTGAAGAAGAATCCAATGGCTACAGTCAGTGCCGGTGATGGGTTTCCTGTCGCTATACTGAATCGTAATCAGCCCGCCTTCTACTGTGTTCCAGCAGAACTATACGAAAAGATGCTTGATGCCCTAGATGATCATGAACTGGCTAAATTAGTGATTGAGCGCAGTAATCAGCCATTGCTTGATGTGGATTTGGATAGCTTCGTATGAGCTACACCGTCAAGTTCAGAGAAGATGCGTTGAAGGAATGGCAAAAGCTCGATAAAGCCATTCAACAACAATTTGCCAAAAAATTGAAGAAATGTTGTGAGAACCCGCACATTCCTGCGGCGAAATTACGAGGAATCAAAGATTGCTACAAAATAAAACTTCGTGCATCTGGATTCCGCCTTGTATACCAGGTAATAGATGACAAGTTAATTATTGCTGTTGTAGCTATGGGCAAGCGTGAGCGTAGTGACATATATAATCTCGCAAGCGAAAGAATGAGGTAGTTAGAATGACAGGTATTATAGGTAGTGGGCTAAAATTCTTGACAGTTTACGAAAATGATACGGGGGAAAAGAGGCTTATTGTATCTGTTTCTAATTCTGTTGTCATATGGAAAACCGCTAATCCCGACCACCAGAAGGTGCAAAATCTCAGAATAGAATTTTCTTCATATAACTTTTAATCCTCACAAAATATCATTTCAAAATGATTATGAATCATACCGTTGATGCGAGAAATCTCAAGCTAACTTAAAATTATCACGATGCCTTTTTAATAAAAGAAAATTAACAACAGATTAAAAATTATGTATTTTAATTCAATGATGTCGTGCTTTTTCAAAAGAAACACCATCCTTTCCATTGATTTAAATCAATTAATTTAAATCCCCCAAGTAACAACTATTGACGATATGGCTATCAGTATTTCCTTCTTCCGGGATAAATCGAAAAGGCCAACTCTACCCAGTCCTAGGCTAAGAATTTACGCCTAGGTATTGCAGGCCGATTGCGTCAATGTGATGGGGCATATCACGGATTTTCTTATCTTTTCGATAACTGCATCACGGAATGCGTTGTCATAAATTGACAAAAATCAATAAAATCGTTAATTTTTCTCTCGTAAGTAAATTTCCTTTTAATGAAAACATCTTTTATTTTAATGCGTTACATTTTCTTGTCTGCAAAAAAAGCATTGTGATAATTTTAAGTTTATTTAAGGTTGTTCTTATTTCGTGTAAATTACTCTGTATCAACTGATCACACTATCTGCTTATTGTAATGGGGATTTCAACAAGAGTACCGCGTCCCTTTTACCCCTTGGTATGAAAATGACGCCATGGAGGCATTTTCCCAGGCCGGTATTCACGATCAGGACAGCCGTACTATCGGTAATTTCGGGGCGGGCCTGCGCTGGAATTGATGCTGGAAAAACGGGTACAAACCGAAGTACGTGACGGTATCAGTCACTACGTGATGGAACTGGTCAGCACCCTGCCGGGCACTTTCCTGGTCAAGGTTGACCTCGGCGTATTTGGCGAAACGGCTCCGCAGTTGGTGACCTTTACCAATGGTGGCTCAGAACGGATAGCGTAAAATTGGATATTGCCCCGATTCATCAACTTGCTCGAGGGATTTTAAAAACAATGTTACCTATTTATGAGACCTTTTACTTTAGTTCCACACTCGACATTGCAAAAGGTGGGCTGAAGGGACTGTTATTTATATTGTTGATAGGGTTGCTGCCTACTCCGGCAAGCGCGATACTGAGCGACAAGACTGGGCAGATACAGGGTCAGGTACCCACAGTAACGGGAATACCTCAGGTATTGCTCCCGGACGGCGTTACTGTGTTGGCAGACAATGCCATACTGGAGGGGAACCAATCACCCGACCAGTTCAAGATCTCAACGTCGATAGCAGATTTGATATTGCATGATGCTGATGGTGATGCTGAACTGAGCGCATTGGTTGATACTGCACACGCCACATTGACCTGGATGCACAACGGAACAGAATTGTCTCCCGCACAGTTGGCGACTCCATTTGGGGAGAACTTCGCGGCTCAGACATTAACTCTTGAGGTTAGTGTGCCAGTAACGGCCAGTAGCTCAACAGGCCTACCGACCACGGCAGAGCCGAAAATTCTATTTTATCGCTATATTGTGTACATACCGTCGAAATTCACAGGTGTGACGGTCAATGGTCATACATTTGAGATTGATGCAGGATTCCCTAGTGTTGGTTTTTCTAAGGCAACATTCACGTTGGATATGACTGGTAACCCTGATGACTACATTTGGAATTCTAATCAGGCTAGCAATGTTGTTACAATCAACAATAGTGGTCAAGTGACACTTGAAAGCCAGCCAACTTCAGCTGCAATAACCATAATGGCAACACCAAAAAATGGATCTCGGCCATTAGCTTATTCATTCAATATCAAATCGTGGTTTAGCCCTCCCGGCATAAACATCAGAAATGATTCAGTGGTTCAATATTGTAACAGTAGAAAATTAGTATTACCCACAAGAGCCCAGTTAACATCAGGTGAGAATATTCGCCAAGTTGGAACTCTTTTTGGGGAATGGGGGAACATGCTGAATTACAGCGGGGGTTTTACTAACGTAACATACTGGACAGCAGATATAGGGCCTAGTGCGAGTCGTTATTTTGGCTCTCTGGTTACAGGTAACTTCAGTGCCAGTGCTCGTACTTCTGAACTTGCAATAGTAATGAATGTTACATGTATGAATAGTATTTAATCTCATCATATCCTCTTGTTGAGGATATGATGGGTTTTGTTGAATACATCGAACTTTCAGGAGATTGGCGGATCGGAAATCTACGTTATCTGGTTGGCTTTGGATATGGTGTTCTGAATGTTCGAGACCCTATGGCGTTCGAGTACAAAAATCATGTTGCCTGTTCATGAAACCTTTAGCTTGATCATTGTTTATAATAATGGACTCACGAAAATGGATTGGAATGCTGACTCGAATTGGCGCACAGATCAGGGGTTGATTCAGCCGACAAGAAATGGACTGACCCCACATCGGTAGACAAATTCAGTCCTCACGACGAGGCCTGTTCAAAGGCCTCCGGACTGACGTCGCCGAGATGACTGTGGCGGCGGGACCGGTTATAGAAGACTTCAATGTAATCGAAGATATCGGCCCGGGCCATATCCCGGGTTTTATAGATGCGTTTTCTGATCCCACGCCGGCTCATACTGGGTGCCAGGTTATTGGCCCGACAGAAGCGCTGCCAGTCGTCGCTACCATACTGGCTGCCCTGGACGCCCTTCTAAGAGTTAAGTTGTTATTTGAGTACTGTTGAACAGCCGATTTTGATTACGTAGCAGCGTAAAGACTTCACGCAAGATATAACGTTTAAGGCAACGCAGCGCTTCCATTTTTGAGTGACCTTCAGCTATCCGTCTGGCGACATATTCCTGTGTTTTCGTATCGGTACGTAATCGCCCAATAGCAATAATATGTAGGGCGCTATTGGCGGCACGATCACCACCGCGGTTAAGTCTGTGGCGATTTGTTTTACCGGAAGATACGGGAACTGGACTGACGCCACATAAAGCCGCGAAACCAGACTCCGAAGTCAGGCGCTGAGGATTATCTCCGGCGGTAATCAAAAGTTGCGATGCACATTCGTACCCCACCGCTTTGCGCCTGATAAGCTCTGGTGCCAACTCATCAACAATTGATGTTATCATGACATCCAGATCGGCTATTTCATCATGCAACTTAAGATATCTGCGGGCCAGCGATTTCAGTGTTATACGATAGGCATCCTGAACATTCCGATAGGCGGTAACATCGGGTCGCCATGAGGCCAGCGTACGAATCAAATGCATCCTCGTGAGATGACGTATCTGATCACGTAACTCATCAGGAGCTGACACGATATTCATCTGGATCATTTGTAGTGCAATGCGTCGTGCTGTGACAGCTGTTTTGCGGCAGACTTTCAGGACGCGTAGTGCTTCGATCATTCCACTACGTGTTTTTGGCGTGACGGTACGTATTCTGCAGAGGGCAGCGTGGGCAGCGCTTTCTGCATCGATCGTATCGCTTTTACCCCGTTTACGACACTCCATTTTATCCGGGGCTATCACCTCCAGTACTTCGATTTTGGCACTCTGAAGTTCCAGTTGCTGCGCAGGCAGGGTAATGCCTGGAACCATAAACGCGTTCACCGGATTTACTGCCTGCTGAAACTGAATTTTCGCCGCAAGGGAAAGCAGCGTTTGCCAGTCCGTAACCCGGCACCACTGGTGACACCTGAGGCACTTAACCAGAGCTGGTCGATAGACTTTATGCATGCATGATGCGCTGGTCTGTGGCAGACGCTTGCGGACCTTCAACGTGGTGGATGACTTTAACCGCGAAGCCCTCGCAATAGAAATCGATCTGAATATCCCGGCACAGCGGGTGGTCAGAGTACTGGACAGGATCGTGGCAAACCGGGGTTATCCACTGAAACTGCGGATGGACAACGGCCCGGAACTGGTCTCGCTGGCGCTGGCACAATGGGCAGAAGCTCATGGCGTGATGCTGGAATTTATCAAACCGGGAAAGCCAACACAGAATGCGTTTATCGAACGGTTTAACAGGACATACCGAACAGAAATACTGGATTTTTATCTGTTCAGAACCCTGAATGAAGTGCGGGAAATCACGGAGCGCTGGCTGAGTGAATATAACAGCGAGCGTCCGCATGAATCCTTGAATAACCTGACGCCGGAAGAATATCGGCTGATGGCTGAAAACCTGGAAATCTCAAAAAGTGTGTGGAACTAAAACGGGTGACTTACAGTAGAACGGCTGATGTAGTGATGCGATAAATTAATAACCAGACAGAAAATTTGGTTTATCTGTCTGTGAATCATGGAAATCATATCGTATATGTTTGATGATAAATTTCGAATACTCATTGAAGTATAATCATTGCATGTGACTTTTTTTGGTTTTTTATGCCAAATTATCATGATATTTAGGCTTTAAATTTTTTTAATGAGGTTTTTTTTGAACTTTAAATCTAATAAAAAACTGATTTGAAAACCAATGCTTAGTGACCGTAAAATGATAACCCTGAACCAGAGAGATGGCGAATTGTGGCAAAAATAAGAATAGAGAATAGAGGGTCTGGTTTGACGGCGATGCATGAATTACCCCGCATCATAAAATATATTTTGCAGCACAAGACTGAGGATTGTATAAGAGACCTGACGCTTAGTGTAGTTGAGGTGATGAGGAAATTACTTAAAGGGAAAAGAAATGCTGATTTCGGAAAAAAACCGTCAGTAAACATAAGTTGAATGCGCTAAAAAACTAGGTCTCACGGGCTTGAACTCTCGCGCTATTTTAATTTATGAGAATTATCACGCCCTGTGTAAACGAAAAGCGCTACTCACTTTTAGTTAAAGAACTTTAGTTTTAATATATTGTTCTGTTAATCAGTTATTTAATATAATAGACTGTTTTTTGTTACCTTAATATCCATGAGGGAAATTATCATGTAGCCTCAGATCTCAATACTACATATACATAATTCGCTTAATCACCTTTCAAAAAATAGTCACTTTTAAATATACCATGTAGTGCAGTATGCACATGGATGCATTCTTCTTGTCAAATAGAAGGGAGTCAAAGTAATGAATAAAGTTTACCGTGTTATTTGGAATCATTCGCTGCAATGTTTCGTTGCGGCTTCTGAATTCGCTAAAACCAAGAGTAAGGCCGCCAGCAAAGTTGCGGCAGCGATCATATTAAGCTCTGTGGCTACCACAGGCTTTGCCGATGAGAATGTCATCCCCAAAGTCGTCGACAGTGCGATGGAAGAAACCACTACCGATAGCAACACGCTGCCAGATTTAACCGAAATTGCAGCGATTGGCGCACAAGTGGCCGCGGTGATGGCGGATAACGATTTAACGTTGTTCGACGATACAGTTGTTGCTGAAACACCGGTATTTACCCCGGGGATGGGGCGTGCGGTAGGAACTAACCCGGTTATTAATATTGTGGTTAATGGTGCAGATGCTGCAACTGCATCGACTGGGGGATGGGCTATAAGTGCAAGCGAGCGTCGTACTGATGGTAAAGGTGTGATTATGGCGGGCTTAGCTGCTCCTATAGCAATGGCCATTGGTTCTGGTGCCAACGCTACTGGTAACGGCAGTGTAGCTCTCGGCAGTTTTGCAGCTACAGACACTACAGCATTTGGAAGTGTAGCATTAGGGACTTATGCAACAACTAAAGGGCGTGCAGCTCTCGCTATAGGTGCCGGAGCTTATAGTAACACGGCCTCTATCGCTTTAGGGGGCTGGAGTGTAGCGACTGGATTACGTGCGAATGCCATTGGCGTAGTTTCTGGAGCTATCGGTGATGATTCCACGGCTATCGGTACCTCTTCAATGGCATCAGGCCTCCGCTCCATTGCTTTGGGCTCTAGCCCCAATACCGGTTCGGGTGCAGATCCTGTTCAGGATACGACAACAAATACTAACGCCTCTGGCGCCGACTCCATTGCTCTGGGCACCAATGCCAAAGCCAGCGCCAATAATACGCTAGCACTGGGGCTCAACAGTTCCGCAACCTTGGTCAATAACCTCGCCGTGGGTGCCAACGCCAGTGCAACCGCAGCCAACTCGGTTGCTTTAGGTGCATCATCTGTGGCAAACCGTGCCAATAGCGTTTCTATTGGTGGCACCGGGGCAACACGCCAGTTGGTGAATCTGTCTGCGGGTACAACTGCGACTGATGCAGCCAACGTTTCACAATTAACACCTGTGATTGCTGCCTTGGGTGGCGGTTCAGCCTTCGATAACACTACCGGGGCAGTTACCGGTCCACAATACACTCTGAGACAAATCAATGCTACAACCGGTAGCAGCCAGTCAGTGTCTACCCCATTCAGCAACGTAGGGGATGCGCTAACAAGCCTGAGTGGCAGCCTGTCTAATCTTTCGGGCTCAGCACTGCGCTATGTCGATTCAGCGTCCAAAGCCTTGATTCAGTTAGGCGGCGAAGATGGTACTCGTATCACCAACCTTAGCACAGGTGAGCTATCGGCCAGCAGCACCGACGCCGTTAACGGCAGCCAGCTGTTTGCCACCAACAACACTGTGGCGGCCAACACGGCCACCCTTGTCACTCATGCTGCAGATATCGCCAAAAACACCGCCAATGTCAGCGGGTTGGCAGGCAGTTTAGGCGGCAACGCCGCAGTTGATGTAGACGGCAACTTTGTTGCACCAAGCTACAGCGTACAGGGTCAGACCCTCGGGACCGTGGGCGATGCCCTGAATGCGTTGAACGGGGGGTAAATACCAACAGTGTGGCTATCGCACAAAACAGCACCGATATTCTGCGTAACAGCGGGGATATCACCAGCCTGACTACCAACCTCACCAATATCACCAATGACCTGAACTCCGGTTCGGTTGGCCTGGTGCAGCAGGATGCGGATACGCTGGGCCTGACCGTGGCCGCGGCAACCGGTGGCACTGCGGTGTCGCTGGCCGGTACTGACGGTGCGCGTACTCTGAGTGGTGTAAATGCCGGCGCCTTGGCAGCGGGCAGCACCGACGCCGTTAACGGCAGCCAGCTGTTTGCCACCAACAACACTGTGGCGGCCAACACGGCCACCCTTGTCACTCATGCTGCAGATATCGCCAAAAACACCGCCAATGTCAGCGGGTTGGCAGGCAGTTTAGGCGGCAACGCCGCAGTTGATGTAGACGGCAACTTTGTTGCACCAAGCTACAGCGTACAGGGTCAGACCCTCGGGACCGTGGGCGATGCCCTGAATGCGTTGAACGGGGGGTAAATACCAACAGTGTGGCTATCGCACAAAACAGCACCGATATTCTGCGTAACAGCGGGGATATCACCAGCCTGACTACCAACCTCACCAATATCACCAATGACCTGAACTCTGGTTCGGTTGGCCTGGTACAGCAGGATGCAGATACGCTGGGCCTGACCGTGGCTGCGGCAACCGGCGGCACTTTCGTATCACTGGCCGGCACTGATGGTGCACGTACTCTGAGTGGTGTAAATGCCGGCGCCTTGGCAGCGGGCAGCACCGACGCCGTTAACGGCAGCCAGCTGTTTGCCACCAACAACACTGTGGCGGCCAACACGGCCACCCTTGTCACTCATGCTGCAGATATCGCCAAAAACACCGCCAATGTCAGCGGGTTGGCAGGCAGTTTAGGCGGCAACGCCGCAGTTGATGTAGACGGCAACTTTGTTGCACCAAGCTACAGCGTACAGGGTCAGACCCTCGGGACCGTGGGCGATGCCCTGAATGCGTTGAACGGGGGGTAAATACCAACAGTGTGGCTATCGCACAAAACAGCACCGATATTCTGCGTAACAGCGGGGATATCACCAGCCTGACTACCAACCTCACCAATATCACCAATGACCTGAACTCCGGTTCGGTTGGCCTGGTGCAGCAGGATGCGGATACGCTGGGCCTGACCGTGGCCGCGGCAACCGGTGGCACTGCGGTGTCGCTGGCCGGTACTGACGGTGCGCGTACTCTGAGCGGTGTAAAAGCCGGGGCCTTGGCAGTTGGCAGCACTGATGCCATCAACGGCAGCCAGCTGTTTGCCACCAATAACAATGTGGCAGCCAACACTGCCAATATTGTCACCCACACCGCAGATATCGCCAAAAATACCGGCAACATCAGTGGGCTGGCAGGCAGTTTAGGCGGTGGCGCGGCGGTTGATGCGGACGGTAACTTTGTTGCACCAAGCTACAGCGTGCAGGGTCAGACCGTAGGGACTGTAGGCGACGCACTGAACGCCTTGAACGGTGGGGTAAATACCAACACTGCCGTTATCGCGCAAAACAGCACCGACATCCTACGTAACAGCGGTGATATCAATAGCCTGAACAACAGCATGGCTAGCATGACCAACGATCTGAACTCCGGTTCGGTTGGCCTGGTAAAACAAGATCTGGTGAGCAAAGAACTGACAGTGGCAGCGCTGTCTGGTGGTGACAGCATTTCATTCAGCGGGTTGTCCGGTAGCCGTGTCTTAAGCGGTGTGCGTGCAGGCCGAGCTGATGAAGACGCAGTGAACATCAGCCAGTTGAAAGATCTGTTTGCTGAGCTAGGTGCAACAGATGCCTCAATTGATGCGGCAACCGGCAAGATCAGCGGGCCACGCTACAACATCCAGGGCCGCAGCTATAACCTGAGTGACTCGCTCGCCGCACTGGATACCCATATCGGTACCATGAAAACCAACATCAACAATGCTATTGCCTATGACCTGGATAACAACAATAAGGTGACGCTGGGTAATGTGAACAGCTTAACGCGCGGAGCGCCAGCTCCGGTCACGATCACCAATCTGGCAGAAGGCAACGTGGCAGTGGGTAGTACCGATGCAGTTAACGGCAACCAACTGTACGAAGTGAAAAGCCAGGTAACGCAAAACACCTCAGATATTAGCGATATCAAAAACAATATCGACGGTATTACCAACGGCACCGTAGGTCTGGTGCAACAGGATGCAGAAACTCAAGAACTGTCGGTGGGTAAAGACAAAGGCGGCACCACCGTTTCCCTGGCAGGTACCGAGGGTGATCGTGTGTTAACCGGTATTGCTAACGGTGTGGCGGACAACGACGCAGCCACGGTTGCGCAGGTGAAAGACATTGCCGTTGCATCAAGCACCGTAGCCACCAACAACAGCAGCAACCGTGTCAAAGCCGTAGCAACAGGCAAAGACAGCACGGCGTTGGGTGGTGGAGCACAATCCTCTGGAGATAACAGCATGGCCCTGGGCAGCAATGCTCGTGCAACCGCCAGCAATTCAGTCGCACTGGGTAATGATTCACTGGCCGACCGTGCCAATTCGGTCTCTATAGGATCTCTCGGCAACGAGCGTCAGATCACCAACGTGGCACGTGGCACCGCGGGTACCGATGCGGTTAACGTCGATCAATTCAAAGAAGGGCTATCATCACTGAGTAACAGCACCAATCAGAACTTCCGCGATATGGGCCGCCGTATGGACGACATGAAAGACAAACTGAGTGCAGGTGTAGCGTCAGCAATGGCAATGGGCTCGTTGCCTCAGCCATACAGCGCCGACGCAGGCATGATGTCGATGGGTGGCGGTAGCTATAATGGCGAATCCGCACTGGCCATCGGTGCGTCTAAAGTGTCTGAAAACGGCAAGTGGGTGACTAAAGTTCAGGGTAGCACTAACACCCAAGGCGACTTCGGTATCTCTGCTGGGGTGGGCTATCAGTGGTAAAAGGCAGTTAGCGAAACACAACACTATCGGCTGATAGCGTTTTAATAAAACTAGCAAACTCACGCTATCGCGTGAGTTTGCTTTTAAAAATTCCAGGTCATTTTTAATGAAAAAATTTTTCCCCTGCTGAGTTGTGGGTTACTTTCAATGACACTTGGCGGCTGTGATATGACGGATTCTGGTCATAAACTCACCCCGCCGACCAAAGACAATGCCGTTACTATGGCATCGCTGCCATTAATTCAGAACACCCTTTCAGTAATGGCTCCGGCTTTTGGTGGCTCACGTAACGATATCATAATGGAACAAGTGTGCGCGTTGGCTCAAGGTAGCAAAACCCAAGCTCAGTTCGATCAGTTCTTTGCCAGTAAAAACATCGCATTACAGAAATTAGCCGCTCTGGACTCCGGTTTTGCGATGCTGGCGGATAACGATCTTGGCAAAAAACAGGCTAGCTGCATGGCCCACATTGCCTCATCGCCTTCATTGAGCAATATAGAATTAACTGATAACAAAGAAAAACTAGCGCAGCAATTGAGTTACAAAATGCAGGTTATAACGACCAATGCTGAGTTCTTTTCATTGATAGCCGAAAAGATCGAGTCTACCCCAGCAACGAGTATCGCCCAGCGTAAGCAGGAAATCATCCAGCAGGCATCAGCCCTATCTCCGCTTTATTTTGTCATCTTGGCCAAAAACGCACCTCAGAACGTACATTATGATGTGGTACAACTGCATAACACGTTTTCTTTGTCCGGTTCCGATGGTTATACGCTCTCTTTAGCAAATAACGTAGTCACCTTGCGCTTGCAGAATATCAACTGGTATGGCGAGGGCGAATTGCTTGGTAAGCGCTACTTTACTAAGGTGCTGTTGCCATCAACAGAATAAACATTGTTAATGTAAAGAGGTTAGTGAAGGTTACCCTGCCATTTTTTAGGCGGCCAACAGATAAAACGGTTCTGTCGCATTAAGGCGCTGTTCATGGTTAGGAGATTGGATCGTATCTTTTGAGAGCGACTGACCCTAAACGGCAGTGCGCTATATCCCCTGACGGTGCGGCATTGCCAAGATTTATGTGTGAAAACACCTGCGTTGATGTATTTTTAATCTAAAACCTGTTTTTCAGGCGCACTGACCCAGTGACGGCATCTGAAGCCATCGCTTTTTCGCCATCCGATGCAGCCGGTCAGAGAGCAGTTTGGTGGCGTGCTCGTCTGCCACGGCGCCTGCAAAACGCAGTCGGCCCTTGCACAGGATGCACTGGTACGGATCGGTACCCAGGAAAGTTTTCATCAGTACCGCGAACCCCGGCTTCTTCGGTTTTGCGCGTGGCGTCATCTCCAACGCGTCGTAAACCTTAGGCAACAGCGTGCCGCGCTTGCGGTTTGCCAGGAAGCCGTAGTAACGCACCATTTTAAAGTGTCGGGACGGGATGTGGCTGACGTAACGCCACAGCATTTCCTCCTGGCTCAGTTTCTGGCGTTTGTGCTGTTGCGTGTTGTGGTCGTAGTACTGGTGAACGACCGAGCCGCCACGGTAATGACGGAGCTGCGACGCCGCCACCGGCGGGCGTTTCAGATAGCGGCCCAGATATTTTACGCTGCGCCAGGCACCGCGGGTCTTTTTGGCGAAGTGGACCTTCCAGTGGCGCTGATATTGCGCCTGCAGGTAGCGTTTCCACTGCTTCTCATCGCGGATATGGCCGAGGTTGGGCAGCTTGCCGGGATTGACTCGATCGTAGCTGGCACGTAGCAGACGGATAACGGAACCGCGCCAGATGGTTTCAACCAGCTGTTTTTTAAAGAACAGGTCGCGCCAGACGCCGTGTTTGACATCGAGGCCGCCACGGGTAATGGAGACGTGGATGTGCGGATGCTGATTGAGCTGGCGTCCGTAGGTGTGCAGCGCGCAGAAGATGCCGACCTCGATGCCCAGCTTGCGCGCGTGCCTGAGCATGGCGCGGGTGGCGCAGCGAAAAAGGTCGTTGAGCAGCGGCCAGTTGTTATTGAAGAACGGCCACAGCAAGTGCGGCATGATGAAGGTGATATGTTGCCAGTCGCAGTCGGGCAGGATGTGCTGCTGCTCGGCAATCCACTGCTCGGTACCTTTGAGGCCGCAACTGCTGCAGGCCTTGGACTTACAGGTCTGGCAGAGAAAGCGAGAGTGCGTACAGTCAGGTGAACTGCAGCAATAGCGTCGTACGCCCATAGCGCAGGCAAGCATGCGCTCGACGGAGAGTTTGGTCCAATCGGTCAACTGATGGTCATTCTTCTCGAGGAAGCGTTCCCAGCCCTCGTCGTGTTGGAACAGAAGCTTTGCAGGTCGCGGTATGTACATGATGCACAGTATAAAATGCGTCGATAAGGGTGAAAAGGACTTCGGCTGCGTAGCAGACGAGCTCACGCCGTAGGCGTGCTACCGTTCGCCATGCTGGCACATACCTGGCTAGCACAGGACCCTGTCTTCCTCGATACCGAAACCACTGGGCTTGATGCCGGCGCGCAGGCACTGGAAATCGGTCTGGTGAATGCCCAGGGTGAGACGATATTTGAGACCCGCCTTAAATCCACTGTCGACATCGATCCGGCAGCAGCTGCAGTACACGGTATCAGTGACGATGATCTGGTCAGTGCGCCATCCTGGCCCGATATTACGCAGCAGCTGCAGCACCATATCGGCCGACGCCCGCTGGTTATTTTCAATGCTGATTTTGATACGCGGATTCTGAAGCAGACAGCGGCAGCGCATAACGACCCTGCCAGCTGGCTGGACTCTCTGACGGTGTACTGCGCCATGCGGCTCGCTGCGGGTTATTACGGACCCACCAACCGTTACGGTACCATATCGCTTTCTGGTGCTGTCAGTCAGGCTGGGCTGAGCTGGGCCGGAGAGGCACATTCCGCCGTCACTGACGCCGTTATGACGGCTCGGGTGGTTAACACTGTTGCTGAATACTGACGCCAGCTACAGCGTGAAATGAATAATGATACAGGGAGTAAGCCTGCGTGACTCTGACAGAAAAATCGGGCCATCTGGCGTGGTGTGCTCTGGTGGCGCTTGCGCTGGCCAAACAGGATGGCAGTGTGCATTCACCGGCGCAGGAAAATCTTTTCCTGACACGCTGGCTGGCCAACGCATTGAAACAGCGGCGCTTTGAACGTGTTGTCAGTCCCGATATCGAATGGCTGTTGAAGCAGGGACGACAATTGGGTGTCAGTGCAAAACTGACCAGCAAACTGAATTACCTGTGGCGATCCTGTACCGGTGAGCTGTCCGAGCAAAATGACCTTTTTCGTCTGACGTACGCGTTGGAAATGGCAAAAGACATGCTCTGGGCCTACCGGCTGCTCAGTGACAGCGAGTGGTCAGGTCGTTATGCCGTTGTCCTGAATGCCAGCGTGAACGGTATATATATCCCACGGACCAACCTCGACGCTGCCTTTGATGATGATGGCCAGCAGGTAAATCCGCTGATGGTTCGTCTAACCGGAAATATCGCGGGCGTTGAAACATTGTTTGATCGTTGTGGCTGGCAGGTTGTACTCGAAAGCGATGCCACTCTACCCTGTCAATACAAGCTGATGATGCGGCAAAAAGTGGCCATTAGATAACTATTGGAATTAGTCAGGAAAATAAAAATGAAAGATATTAATAAGATGAGCTGGAACCAAATTAAGTCTGAAGCACTGAAGGCACATAAAATCGTCCGTGATTCGGATAAAAAGCAGGGCATTATTGGTTACCGGGTAATGAAAAAAGATGAAAACCGCTACTTAACGTTCAATGGCAAAGTGTCGTTGGAAACGATGTGCTTCTGTGACAATATCGAGGAGGCGTATGTTTTCAAGGACAGGATTGAGCTTCTGCCTTTCATCCTGAAAATGGACCCTATCCCGACGCTGCTGCCCATTACCCAGGCAGAGTTTTGACTAAGTAACCTCTACGATCTCAAAAAGGCTTCACGTTAAAGAGTGGGTGAAGTCGTTGATGATTGTTGGAAAGTTATGGTCCGAACATCCTCTCCGGGACCTATCACGTCTGAGTGTCATTTCGGTTGTTTCGTTTATTTCGATTTTCGTTTATTTCGATTAATATGTGCATGACAACTTCTTAAGACTGAAACTCAAAACTGAAACTAAACCTTTAAATTGGATACTAAAATGACAAACTCAATTCTTGATAGCCTGAGCCTTCCAGCTCAAGGGGAGATTGAGGCAGCTGTACGTGGACAAAGGGAGCTTGCTGCCTACCTCTCCACTAAAATGGAAACACAAAAAATTTCGATTCAAGATGCAGATAACAACACTCACCAGATTGAGCTTCCAACGTCTTCATTGACTTTGCTTATGTCTATTCTGGGAGAATTGGCCGTTGGAAACGCGGTTCAGGTTGTTCCTGTGCATGCTGAATTAACAACGCAGGAAGCTGCCAATATTCTGAATGTTTCGCGCCCTCATATGGTGAAACTTCTGGAAGACGGGAAGCTACCTTTTCACAAAACAGGTCGCCATCGCCGCGTACTTTTCGCCGATTTGATGAGATATAAAGATCAGCGAGATAATGAAAGCTGCAGAGCAATGCAGGAATTGGCAGACCATAGCCAGGAGCTTGGATTTTACTGATGACTCACTCACCTTATCCCGTAGTCTTAGATGCTTGCGTTCTTTACCCATCCTTACTACGGGATTTATTGATGCAACTGGGGCTGACCGGACTGTATCAGCCTAAATGGGGTCAGTTTGGATATCGAAAATTATTGTACGTTAAGCCTATTTTTTCAGCAGGCATGACTGTCAGCTTTAATCTGAGAGGGCATGAGTTTTTAGTGCCGCTTACACGCTTCCCCTGAGGTCCGTCAGCGGGCCTTCCGTATGGTTCTGGATAGTCGGGACGAATACGACTCACAATGGGCTGCTCTCAGTCCCATCGCACCGAAGACACCTATGTGATCATTTGGCAGGGCTTCGCTTATCTGGCGTCTATCATAGATGTGTTCGCCGGTCGCATCGTGGGTTGGCAGGTCTCATCAGCATGTATCACAGGCGTATACTCAACGTCTGAAAGACGCGGAGCTGCTGTCCACACCATATCCCCGTACACAGCAATGAAAATCAATGGCAGTTTGCCAGGAACATTCCCAGAAACATACTCATTTCAGGTTTTTTGGCTCATCATGTCGCCTGTCTGAATGTCCGCTACGCTTAATAACTGCATAAATGATACGCCTCATTCTTCTTTACACGCTGAATTCGACAGGAGCAACTAATGACAATCAATACACTCGAAGATCTATTTATTCATGATTTATCTGATGTTTACAGTGCAGAAAAGCAAATTACTCGTGCATTACCCAAAATGGCACGCGCCGCCACCGATCCCACGCTGGTTGCCGCATTTAACCAGCACCTGGAAGAAACGCAGGGTCAGATTGAACGCCTGGATCAGTTAGTTGATAGCACAGAGGGTGTACGAATCAAACGTATGAAATGCCATGCGCTAGAGGGCCTGGCTGAAGAAGCACAGGAAATCATAGACGCCGTAGAAGCAGGTCCGGTACGGGATGCAGGTCTTATCGGCGCAGCCCAGAAAGTGGAGCACTATGAAATCGCCACTTACGGCACACTGTTAGCTCTGGCCAAAAAACTGGGGTACAGGGAAGCAGCAAAGCTGCTCGAGGCCACTCTGAAAGAAGAGAAGGCCACTGACGAAAAATTGTCGGTTATTTCAGATCAGCAACCGTAACCTTTTTTCATGTCCCTGAAACTCTGGCTGCGGTTATGCTTCTGCGCATATCCGCAGGCCATAACTGAACATGAGGTTTGATATGACCTACGAAGAACACTATCTTGACTGGGTAAGAGACGCATATGCCATGGAGAAACAGGCTGAAAGTATACTCGAGAAAATGGCCGGTCGTCTTGAACATTACCCGGATTTGAAAGCCCGTATTCAACAACATATTGCTGAAACTCAGCAGCAACAGAATATGGTGCAGTCCGTCATTGACCGGTATGACACATCAAGCTCGGTAGTCAAGGATACGCTTGGAAAACTGGCCGCTCAGGGACAGGCGATTGCCGGAATGATGGCTGAGGATGAGGTCGTCAAAGGTGCGATGAGTGGATATGTTTTTGAACAACTTGAAATTGCAAGCTATACCTCGCTTATTGCTGCGGCTGAGTTGATAGGGGATGAAGAAGGGGCAAGAATTTTTACGGCTATCCGCGAACAGGAGGTCGCCATGGCTGAGTGGTTAATTACCCATCTCCCGGCTGTGACAGAACAGTTTCTGGTGCGTTCTGCCGCCCCGGGCGTGGAAGCCAAAAAATAATCCTCTCTTGTTTCGCGCGACTAGCCTCAGAGCTGGCGCTCTTTTCCCAAATGATGGTGGAGTGAGCTATGTTCAGACATGTAAAACAACTTCAGTATACCGTCCGGGTGGCTGGTCCAAATCCGGGTCTGGCAAATCTTCTTCTGGAGCAATTTGGCGGCCCTCAGGGGAACTTGCCGCTGCCTGTCGCTATTTTACGCAGGGCCTGAGTGACGAAGATCCGGGGCGCAAAGATATGCTGATGGACATTGCCACTGAAGAACTGAGCCACCTGGAAATTATTGGCTCACTGGTGGGCATGCTCAACAAAGGCGCCAAAGGCGATGTCGCAGAAGGAACAGATAAAGAAGGTGAACTTTACCGAACCATTACAGGTAACGGCAATGACAGCCATCTTACTTCTCTTCTCTATGGAGGCGGACCGGCACTGACCAATTCCGCTGGCGTTCCGTGGACTGCTGCGTATGTCGATACCATCGGTGAAGTAACGGCCGATCTGCGTTCAAATATTGCCGCCGAGGCACGTGCCAAGATCCTGTATGAACGACTGATCAATCTCACAGACGATCCGGGTGTGAAGGACGCACTGGGGTTTCTGATGACACGCGAAGTAGCTCATCAAATCTCTTTCGAAAAGGCGCTGTACTCTATCCGGGATAATTTCCCGCCGGGTAAACTTCCGCCAATCGAACAGTACGCCAGTGTTTATTACAATATGTCTGGCGACAATAATGTCCGGGGGAGCTGGAACTCAGATGAGAACTTTACCTATATTGCAGACCCACGCCCTGCGGTTGACGGTGGAGATGGGACGGCAAGCGTGGCGTTAACCGCAGGACAGAAAGCTAAACTAAAGAACCTCGCTGACCGGACAGCTTCTGATCCCTCCGCGAATCCAGTGACTGGCACCGACCTGGGCATTGTTCCTCCCATTGAAAATGAAACAGTCAAGGGAAGTAAAAGCAATAAAGTCCCCGCTAAGAAGAAATAACCCAGTGGCGGCCCGTCCGGGTCGTCATCTTTGCCGGAAATACGTTCACGCATGAACTGCGCAGCAATCAGACCCGCCCGGAACAAAGCCACACTTAAAGCACAGGTGCAGATTCCGGAAAGACAAAACGTACAGCGCGGTACCAGCAAATACATCGAAATGGAAGAGATAATGGCAGAGCTTGGGGTTATCGCTGACCATTCCACACTTAGAGCCTATCCCAATAGGATTTTATTCCAGACAATGATGCCGCAGGTAAGATGCAGCATCGCCTCATAATTTTCGACTTTCTTCTCCCAGCGAGTCAGAACTCGACGGAAGCGATTCATCCAACTGTGCGTTCTCTCCACTACCCAGCGGTGAGCTTTAAAATCCGTGCTTTTGGTGGCTTCCGACTCTTCTTTACTTGACTGGATATGAGGTTCGTAACGACGGCTTTTCAGATAGGCCTCCAGCCATTCGGCTTCATAACCTTTGTCCATACAGAGGCGGAGCCTTCTACCTGGCCTGCCCGTCTGAAGGGCGTCGAGAGTATTAGCAACCAGCTTTATGTCGTGGGTATTTGCCCCTGCGACAACCAGCGAGAGGGGAAGCCCGTTCGCATCGGTCATCAGGCTACGCTTTACGCCCTGTTTCCCTCTGTCTGTGGGGTTCCGTCCTGTTTTTTGAGCCTGCCAGCGGTGACTTCGTCATACAGCCATCCATCGACAGCCATGACCAGTCGATGGCATCCAACTGCTCGCAGGCCAGCAACCCATTCTGCCAGAACCGTTCAAAAACCCCTGCTGCACACCACTCCTGGAAGCGGCGGTGAGCGGAGCTTGACGAGCATATTCCTGTGGCATTCAGGGCATTCCACTGGCAACCTGTTCTGAGCACAAAGAAAATGGCGTTCATTGCGGCACGATTATCAACCCGCTTGTGATGCGTGCCTAGCGGATGGTGGATTTTATGTTCTGGGAGCAGCGGAGCCATTTTCTCCCAAAGTTCATCGCTGTTCTGCCACTTGTTGCCTGCCATACGTCCCTCAGAAATTGCCATTATTTATTAACTGACAATTCCTTTTGGGATAGGTTCTTAATCATTGGGTTATTCCTCTGGTGCCGTTACTCTAAAACTTTTCGTCGGCCGCCCTATCAGAGGCTATTAGTCGGTGGATGCTGTATTTTTTTAACTCGTCAAGCAATTCAGCAATGGAGCTCTTCAGTTCTGCGATTTCCTTATCTTTCATGGTATCGATTTTTTCATGCAGTGCATAAAGCTCAAGATCCGTTTTAACGTTGACATTGGACGCAATTTCATTCCGACGAGCATCGTTCATGTTTTGCCGTTTCTGGCTCATCATTATGGCCGGAGCCGTATAAGCAGCCTGGAATGACAAAAACAGGTTTAGTAACACGAAAGGGTATGGGTCAAAACCGTTTTTTTGATTAGCAAATTATAGGTGGTCCAGACAATAATAACGGTGGTCTGTGCAAGAATAAATGTCCAACTTGCAATCCCACCCGTAATCCTGTCTGCCATTCTCTGTGCGAATGTGGTTTCTGGTTCACAGTCCGCAGGATCGGCTAAGAGCTCTTTATGTTCTTCTTTACTTTGACTACGTAATAAGAGGAGTTGACGCCGTGACTGAATGTCCATAGTGATTTATTTATGAAAATATTAGTTAAAGTAATAATGGTACATAGACCTTAAAAGTCCAGCACTCCAGCATGTCCACGCCGTTAATATCTTCTATAAAGTTATACAAGTTGTAACGTTGACCTGCTCCAGGATTAGATACAACGCTCAATTAGTAAAATACGTAAACATCGCTATCACAGCATTTCAGGCATTTTATAAAGCGCTTGTATCCGACAAACCTGCGAAGCACTGTAGCCCGTTGCATCTGCGGTTTCGCGGATGCTCAGTTTCTTGACCTGCCGGTAGTACAGGACTTTCTGATGCCGTTCCTGATCGGCCTGTTTACCCCGGTATTTTCCCAATGTATGTGCCCGTTCAATCCCCTGTTTTTGACGCTGGCGGCGATTCAGCCAGTCCTTATGTGACATTGCGGCCATCAGGTCGATAAGCATGCTATTGATGGCGGTTATTACTGCGCGAGTGATCGGGTCGGCCTGCGACGGGTCTTTATCTGACAGTGCCTGCCATGATGTGGGCACATCAAGGCTGACAATCCTCAACTCATGTTGATCTATCTGCTTTTTCAGCGTCATCCAGTCGCTGTTGCTCAGACGGGTCAGGCGGTCTATCTGCTCGACCAGTAAGATATCATTGTGGTGACTGTCCATCAGTAAGCGTCCCAGCTCCGGGCGTTCAAGTTTTGTACCACTGATATTTTCCCGATAGTAACTGGCGATTTTATGCCCCCGCTCCTGGACGAGCTGCTCCAGCATCTCTTTTGCACGATCGGCGAACTGATCTTCCGTCGATGCCCTCAAATAAGCTCTGATGAACATTTTATCACCACATTATCGCATTTAGGTTATTGCATTTACTCTATCGCATATAGGTTATGTCATTCATCGTGTGCCGTCATGTTTTGATTATGGCCTCGGGGTGTACCCTTGTGCGATAGGTATTTTTGTTAAAAATACCGCACCGAATAATTTATGAGGGAAACTATATGGCAAGGAGGCAGATTCTTTCTCTGTCGGAAAGAGAATCATTACTGGCATTACCGGACGATGAGTTAACGCTGACCCGGATGGCGTATTTCAGTGAACATGATCTGGCACTTATCAGTGCCCACCGTAAGCCTGCCAGCCGTTTTGGTTTTGCCGTCCTTCTTTGCTATCTGAAAAATGTCGGCTTTGCACCGGATAAAAAAATCCTACCCTCTGATGCGCTGCTGAAGCATATCGCCAGCAGGCTAAAACTTACCGGGGATCTCTGGCCTGCTTACCTTTCCGGCAGGGAAACCACGCGACGCGAACATTTAACCGAACTGTACCGTTATCTTGGCGTAAAAGCGTTCACCGGCAAAATACAGCAGGACTGTATTACACACTTGTTGCCGATGGCGACGCGCACCGATAAAGGTATTCTCCTGGCCGAAGAACTGCTGGTCTGGCTCCGGCAGAACAACGTGATAATCCCCGCGATTGATGTCGTGGAGCGTACCTGTGCTGAGGCCATGGCAGGCGGCGATAAAATCGTGTTTCAGACCCTGAATGCCCCGTTAACTCCGGCTCACAGGGATGCCCTGGATCGTTTACTTGAGTCATCGGATAATCAGTCTTCCAGGCTGACATGGCTTCTGCAACCTCCGGGTAAAATCAATGGTAAGAACGTGCTGCAACATCTTGATCGGCTCAGTAGCATTGAATCGCTGGCATTACCGGAAGGTATAGATCGTACCATTCACCAGAACCGGTTGCTGAAACTGGCGCGGGAAGGCCGAAAGATGAGCAGCCGGGATTTGACCCGATTTTCAGCAGCCCGGCGTCATGCGATCCTGGTGTGCGTGCTGGAAGAAGCCAGAGCCACACTGACAGACGAAGTGATTGAGCTGCATGAGCGAATGCTGAACAGCCTTTTCAGCAAAGCCAAAAGAACACAGGCTGAGCGCCTTCAGCAGACCGGAAAGCTGATCCAGTCAAAACTAAGGCAGTACATCGATGTCGGCCAGGCGCTGTCTGATGCCCGCGATTCCGGCGGCGATCCATGGCTCGCAATAGAAAACATACTCCCGTGGCCTGAATTTGTCGCCAGTCTGGAGGAAACTCGCCATCTTGCCAGAAAAAATAATTTTGACCCGCTGCATATTATTACTGAGAAATACAGCACATTACGGAAATATGCCCCACGCATGTTGTCCGCTTTACAGTTAGTCGCCACCCCGGCAGCGCAACCTCTGGCTGATGCGCTGGTTGTGATTAAGGATATGTACCGGAAACAGTCACGTAAAGTTCCGGCGACAGCGCCGCTTGAGTTTGTTCCTGAAAGCTGGCGCAAGGTGGTGATCACACCAGCGGGTATCGACCGGCAGTATTATGAATTTTGTGCGCTCAGCGAGCTTAAGGGTGCATTGCGCTCCGGGGACATCTGGGTTAAAGGCTCACGCCGCTACAAAAACTTTGATGATTACCTCATTCCCGAAAAGGACTTTGACAAACTCACACCGGCGCTGCCCCTGCCCGTATCTGCTGATTATCATGAGTACATTACCAGCCGTATGACCCTGCTTCAGTCCAGGCTTGAAGAGGTCAATGCCATGGCTGCCCTTGGTGAGCTGCCCGATGTGGAAATATCTGACAGGGGAGTAAAAGTCTCTCCGCTTGATAACTGCGTCCCGGTGCAGGTTTCACCGCTGGCAGAGCTGGTTTATAGCATGCTACCGCGCCCTAAAATCACGGAAATTCTCGATGAGGTAAACAGCTGGACGACGTTTACCCGACATTTTTCGCATATAAAAAATGACATTACCCGTCCCGATACCCGCCTGCTCCTCACCACCATCCTTGCGGATGGCATCAATCTTGGTCTGACCAAAATGGCAGAAGCCTGCCCCGGAAGCACCAAATCATCACTGGAAGATATCCAGGCATGGTACATCCGCGACGAAACCTATTCAGCCGCCCTCGCAGAACTGGTAAACGCGCAGGGGAAAAGACCACTGGCGGCATTCTGGGGAGACGGGACAACGTCATCATCAGATGGACAGAATTTCAGAACTGGCAGCTCAGGCCGCTACGCAGGGCAGGTTAACCCGAAATACGGGCAGGAGCCTGGACGTCAGTTTTATACCCATATCTCGGATCAATACAGCCCGTTTTACACCTGCATCATCAGTCGGGTCAGGGATTCAACCCATGTGCTCGACGGCTTGCTGTACCACGAAAGCGACCTTGAAATCAGGGAACATTACACCGATACCGCTGGGTTCACCGATCATGTCTTTGCCTTGATGCATTTGCTGGGATTTGCGTTCTGTCCGCGAATCAGGGATCTCCACGACAAGAAGCTGTTTATCAAAGGGAAAGTGGACCAGTACCCAGCGCTTCAGTCACTGATATCAACGACCAGGCTGAACCTGAAAGAGATAGAAATTCACTGGCGTGAAGTGTTGCGTCTGGCAACCTCGATAAAGCAGGGAACAGTGACGGCATCCCTGATGCTGAAAAAGCTTGCCAGCTACCCAAAGCAAAATGGACTTGCCAAAGCATTGAGAGAAATTGGGCGTATTGAACGAACGCTGTTTATGCTCGACTGGTTCCGTGATCCGGCACTTCGTCGGCGGGTGCAGGCGGGACTGAATAAAGGAGAGGCCCGTAACGCGCTGGCGCGTGCGGTATTCCTGCACCGGCTGGGTGAAATCAGGGACAGAAAACCGGAAAATCAGAGCTATCGCGCCAGTGGACTGACGCTGCTGACGGCAGCTATCTCGCTGTGGAATACCGTCTATATGGAAAGAGCTGTCGATACCCTGAAGCGTAAAGGGGTGAAGATCAACGAGCAATTGCTGTCGCATTTGTCCCCGCTAGGCTGGGAGCATATCAATCTGACAGGCGATTATATCTGGAAAAGCAACCGGATACCGGCTTCCGGTAAGTTTCGTAGGCTGAGACCCGCTAAAGTCGAAAGGTCAAAAAATAGCCTTAACGTACAATAATTTTCGATATCCAAACTGACCCCTTATACCTTCCAGAGCAGCAATGAAATTATTGTTCTGGACACGCTGGTTGCCGGGCTGAAACTGAGGTAACGGAAATTTCGACGGTTCCGGCGGAGGGCCCCATGAAGAGGAATTGAGGCCGTTAAATCTCGATATAAACAATTAATTATCTTCTTAGCGTGATTTTTTTACATCATTGGCCCTCAAACCCCTTTACTGCTTTGTTCTTGACTGCAACAGGTTGTGATGATTTGTGTAAATGACGATAGCTCGAGAGTTTAGCCTGATCAGACCTAGCTTCTTTAACGCATTTATTTTATGGGCGCTTACAGTTTTTTCCGATATTTTCATTTCTTTAGAAATCTCATGGTTTTTTTACCTTTTAGTAAATCACCTATGATTTCTACTTCACGAGACGTGAGCTCAATTGAGTTAAATTTATACTTTTGACTTAACAAATATTTAGTGAAGCAAGGAAATTCATGTATTGCGGTTTTTTTGATAGAATACCTTTTTTCCATATATCTGAAGGTACGTTACCAGAAATGGAGTGAATGATTTTAACATTTGATGCGATGGCAAGAAATAATGTAATTTGACTCAGGTCTTCATTTTCAGATGATAGTAAAATAGTATCTTCATGCTGGAGTTTAATAAAAGTATCTAGGCGCAGCAAGCGTTTTGTATCAATGATGGCCACTTGATATCCTGATTGTGTCAATACCTCTTTAGCACCTAATGAAAAATAGTTGTCATCAGAAACTATATATAACACGCCATTTTTTTCATCTAAATACTCCCACTAAATTTTTTAATAAAGACATATGAGTGTATCTTTATTGATTTAAAAACTTCGATTTCTGACGCATACAATCAAGTTAAAAATAGCGTCCAAAACATTAAGTTCCCTATTCAGCTCATTTACGAATCATCACAATTTTTCTAAATGAATATCGCAACCAATAAAATAGTTACGTTGGAACACTTTATGTATTGCATGAACATAAATTTAAGCCTTATAGAAAATCATTTCCGATACGTGTGGCTTAATGGGAAATATGCTACGTTGCTAAAAACACGAATGATAGAAAAATCAGCTTAATCAAGTTCTGAATTAAACGATAATTATTTTTTATTAACATCTTAAGATGAGATAACATTCAATTAATAACATTTTATCGTACCTAGGATTAGAGACAACGCTCAGTTAGTCATGTCGGAGGAATGGATGGTCAGGCACACTATCGTGAAGCCCTCCACGTGGGTCAGTCATATAACACGACAACTATTTATAGCTTTGCGCAACCATGATATCGTCCTTTGACCACGTCAGGTGGGAGGCCGCCAGTCGCAGGATAGCCCGCCCTTTACAACGTTGTCTGCGTTTTACATCCAGGCTATGTAGATGACAAGTCAGTCAAAAAAAGTGTATCTTCATGGGGTTGTTCTTATGCTTTTGATAAATATATTACTAACAAGTACTATGTTGAGCGGGTCACATTAAATAAAAATGTATTCACTAAATTGACGATTGTTTTTTCATCGAATGAGCAATAACTTCGAATTCTAAATGTGTGAAAAGTCAACCTTAATAAGATTTTTATCATGCTATAATAATTATAATGGTCTCTAAATCGTAGAAAGTATGTTCACTATGATGACTTATGTTGTGAGCGAATCAACGAGTAGTCACCTCGTAAATTAGTCTACTTACATTCAGAAAGTTTTCTGCATATTTACACTGTTAATGAAGGAGATCGTCATGTATTAACTCGTGTTACGGTTTTTCAAAGACATTTTATCTTCTGAGGAGGCAGAGGAATGTCTGTAACCATATGCTGTGATATTTGTATGATCCCAGTATGTGAGGCTTAAGGTGAAAACTGTGAAAATCTTCGTTGGACTCGAGATTTTTCAAGAGAAAACGTTAGACCATAACCGGAATAAAATTTTTAGGGTTAATGTCAATACGTATCCTGCCGTTATTGCTTGAAGGGTTTTATACGTCGAAAGTGGGTCTGGTACCTGAGCAAGTTTGATAAGTGCGGGTCAAATCAGGGCAACAATACAGCTCGAACAGTAATATATCAACCGAGTGGTATGTTATCACTGGGATCAACGGACGCAGTAAAGGGTGACAAATTTATCACTCATAAATAGATAGCCACTGTTCCCTACTTGGTACATATTAAAACGATAGTCATTACCATTAAATAACATAAATGAAGGGTACATCCCTATGAGAAAATCTGAGGGAGTCGTATTGCCCGGTAGTTCGGATACTGTTGATTGGTATATTATAAAAGTGTGCCCGTAATGGCTGAAGTTGAATGATGAAGCACGACGTATAATGGTTGCCTTATTGTCTTTGGTATTCACAATCCCGTCAAAGTTAACTCTGCCATTCGTCGCATACAAGAATATCGAAATCCGTGCCCTGCTAGAAGTGAGATTATTCTTGGTGACGAGAATGCCATGACAAGTGATGCTTATTTCCTCTCGGTTACCAATGAAAAAGAGGTAAATCGATGAAAATAGTATGCCAATGGCAACAATACTGAGGATAATGGACTTTCTTTTCATTTTATGTTCATGCCAATTAGGTTAAAGGTTGTGCATACAGGCGACTTAGGGCTTTCGATGGGAAGAGGACAGGCGACAACTGAGGTACGATTACTATATTTAAACGTTGTGATATAGAGATAGGGGTGTGTTTTACAATCAACACCTAATGATTGAATAGAGTTGATTATTTTTGCTATATCGTGAGCATTTGAATTGGCATAGATCACACATTTGGAATTATCCGGGTAAAGGGTGTAATTATTCAATGGCGATACCCTCTCTTTTTTGCTTGGAAGAAATAAAATGCTGAAAAAAAGCCATAACACCTAGTGCTATAACGCTATAAATGAGAGGTTTTTTCAATTTTTTCTTGAACGCCAACCATCTGGCGGGGGGCGGAGACTCATTAAGCATTTCCTGCAGAGAGACACTGTTTATCTCGACATCATCGTTTACTGATGGGATAGGCTCTTGTACGCCAAGCAACTGTTGTACAGAGAAGTTGTTATTAAACTGAAATCCCTGCTTCGGTATTGTCAATACCATTGTATTATAGTCTTTTGATATGCTTCGTAATGATTTACGCAGTAAGGCTATATTTTGGTAAAGCGTATTAACGGATACGCTCTTTGCATCGTCCCCCCAAGCATACTCGTAAAAGTCATGTTGGAGTACCAGGTCAGAACGCCGCTCAAGGAGCAACTCCAAGTATCGACTGGCTGGGGCATTAAGAGTAATAGTAAAATTTTCCGTACCGAAGGTGGTCAATTGGCAACTTTCTGGGCAAAACTCAAAATTTGAGTCAATAATGTAGCGCATAAACATCCTTCACCCATTATTATGTTAATAGTTTCAATATGTTAAATTATGTCTCATTCATTCCTTCGATGCGTCGATTGTGGCTTATGGATGATCACTCCACTAACTAAACACAGAACCTTTACACATTTGAAATTATAGCAGTTATTGATATTTTCATCTGGTTGATACCGATTTTTTAGATTAACCATAATGCAATGACACGGCTTTCGACCACTGCAGGTTTACTTATTTTTCAAGATATTGTTGTTTGTGATATTTTACATATTGAGCAAAAGCAAATAAACGATAGGGGCAACTTATCACTAATTATGGCAATGTTGCAAAGTTCGCGATGAGGTAGCACAAAAATCGACAGTGCGGCCCTTGTTGTCAACGGCCCGGTAAAGATAAGCCCAGTGACCATCGACCTTCACGTACGTTTCATCAATATGCCACGGACAAAGATCGGAAGGGTTACGCCAGTACCAGCGTAGTCGTTTTTCCATTTCAGGCGCATAACGCTGAACCCGGTTGTGTCGCGTTAACGGCCATAGGCCAGCCATAGTTAGCGCTGCCGATTATTTAGGCTGCCAGCAAATAGAATTGTTCCGCAGGTGACAATCCCTCACTTTGCGGAGGTTGATATTGCCCTTTGCGTATCATGTGAATCAGTTCGATACCTGCTAGGGCGCTTGTGCTCGTCGAAACGATTTGAATCCCAGCATCGACCGTATCCGGCGTTTGATATTCCGGTGATCTTGTTCAACCAGGTTGTTCAGATATTTGCTTTGTCTAAAATCGTTTCCTCATAGTGTCTGTCGGCGTTGAGTGTGGCCAGCGTTGCCGTATTGACGCCACTTTTATCAATTGTCACGACCTCCGGTTCGCAGTGGTGACGAATAGCCTTGCGAAAAAAGCGCAAGGCGGCTGCAACATCCCGTTTGGCGGTCAGCAGGAAGTCGATGGTCTGGCCTGAAGTATCCACCGCGCGGTACAGAGATTTCTATTGCCCTTTGATTTTGATGTAGGTTTCATCCATGTGCCACCGACGACCCACGGGGCGTTTATGTCGGCAAAATGCCTTATCCAGCAAGGGCACCAGACGGATTACCCAGCGAAGAGGCGTGGAATGGTCAACGACAATACCGCGTTCTGCCATCATTTCTTCCAAGTTACACAAACTCAGTGAGTAAGCCAGATACCAGCGGACACACTTAACGATAACATCGATGGGGTAATGCAGGCGACTGAAGGCATTTTGGATCATAGACATGGATAGATAACACCCTGAAGATACGGCATGTTACCCGACAAGCTCTTAATGCGACAGAGCCCTGAGCCCAGCGGTAAATAGTGGAGTGCTCGACATTTACACTACGCTCGGCCAGCATCTCCTGCAGTTCACGGTAACTGATACCGTATTTGCAGTACCAACGTACCGCCCACAGGATGATATCACGCTGAAAATGCCAGCCTTTGAATGGGTTCATGTGCAGCTCCGTCAGCAAAAGGTGACGATGAGTTTATCACCTCCAGATTTTTGCAACAGTGCCGGCGGGAGTATAATAAGCTACGATGGCTGAATGAAATCACTCTCTAACAAACTCTTCGCTCCCGCCGCATGCAGGCTACTGTTGCTTTTCATATGCCTCATTGCTTCGCTTTTTGTAAATTTTTGTAAATAGTAATTTAAAATCATCGTATTTTTATTTTATTTTTTAAGAAATAACTTATTAAAAGCCACGTGATGTAAGGGTTTAAATTAATTAAACCGAGAAGAGTCCTAATATGCTTCATGTGATATAACAAAGCCGCATCATGTATAGAAAATAAACATCTTCCTATGTGTAAAATTCTTCTGTAAAGTATAGATATAACAACAAAGGTGACCGATTAATTATTGTTTTTAGACTCTTTTCTATATGAGTTCATTCCAAATAATCTTTTTTAAAGGATTATTTGAACCAGGTTCATTATAGAACGGAAAATATTGACGCCTCGTATTGGTGAAGGTTGTCAATTAATTGATATCATAAGGAAATTACTAATGAAAAAGATGCTTCTGTCTGTTGTTGCCGCCGCTGTTCTGTCCACCGGTATGGCACATGCCGCTGACGGTGTAGAGAAAAAGATCAACCTCGTGGCAACGATTAACGATGCAATTTATGTTTCAAAGCCCGATGGCAAATCCTGGTATACCACGGAAGAGCTTTATGCCAAAGACTACACCCAGACTGAATTTGCATCTAACGTTTTGCCCGTGCGTATTTTCAGCAAGGCGGAGAAAGTTGATGTCTCACTGGTTCAGGCGGTTGTTATTCATAAAGATGATGGTGCAGAGTTCCAGAACGTGGTCGTCAACTTTGCCGGTAAAACCCTGCCTGCCTCGGGATCGGCCAACACCATCACCCAAACAACCGTGGCCAACGGCGGTTTTGACAATATCTATGATCTGCAGATCCTGGCCGATGCCCCTACCATGGTGGGGGGAGCCAGCGCGGATGCAAACAACGGCCAATACCAGGGCGACCTGGTGATGCTGTTCGAACCAAAACCATAAATCACCCCGGTGTAATACCGGGACAGGGGCTTTGAGATAACAATAGGGCTATGTGCCATGGCCCTATTATTCAGTTCAATTGCATTTTCGCCAAGTGATAAGGTGAAAATTAAAAATTGTTATTAAGAATTGTTTTTTTGAATGTCGGTCTAATTGATAAGGCTTGACTGATTATTGTAGTTAATTATTGTTGCGTCGTTTAGAACAAATTATATCTCAGCTGGTTATTGTCAATCTAATTATTATTAGTGTCGTTTACTTAAATTATGGAATGGATTCTCCATGGCAAAAGTTTTCTCGGGATGGGCAACGACATCCTTCTTGCTATTGGCTCCGTATGCCGCAACGTATGCAAGTGATGTCCAAATTGAGTATCAGGTGCCTGCCGGGTTTTCCAAGTCCGATCAGGACACGTCAACGCAGTTTCTGGCCACGCTGGACGGCATGTCCTTGCCGGGACCGCTAGACTGGTCTGAACAGAAGAATCAGCTCACGTTCGATGATGAGTTGTACCGCCGCAACGGGATTTCAGCAGAGCAGATCGCCATACTGAACAACGTACTTTCCCAGATCCCCTATGCGCTCTGCCCGACCGGCTGTGAGTTTACCCTCAGTGGCCAGACGGTCTCACTGGACAAGGTGAAAAAATCGCTGACCATCAACAACGGCGAATCGCGCTACGTACAACCTGCAACGAGACTGAGCTTCATCCACAACCAATCGCTGGATGTGCGCGCGTCGTCGGAAGAATACCGGGCGGTGTCCGCTTTTGGTCAGGGGTTTCTGGGACTGCCCGCACAGAGCTATGGGTACCTGAGCTGGTACTACAGCCAGAACCGCAACTATGACGCCCGAGAGACAGATCAGGGGATCAGTACCTGGTATCTGCAGAAAAACTTTGCGTCCACCTACCTGCGTGGCGGACGCCAGGATGCGCGGGATGCGGCGGCGGGCAGTGTCAACACGTCCCTGAACCCGAGTTTTGACCAGTTTGTCACCCTGGGAAGCCAGGACAACCTCAATCAGGATAAAAAATCCACGGGCAATCTGGTGCTGTTCGCCACAAGCGAGGGTGACTATGAATTCTATCGCGATGGCCGACTTATTCGTCGGGTACCGGCTATGATCGGTCGCAACGAGATTGACTACAACCTGCTGCCCGGGGGTTCTACAGCGTGGAAGTCCGCCTGGTGAACCGCAACGGTCAGGTGCTCAGTCGTGAAACCCAGCAGATAGCCAACGTCAATTACGGCACCGGGTCGGGCTGGTACCTGACGCTGGGCAAGGAATTGAACACCCAGGAGAAAATCGTCAATGCGGGGGGCAGTTTCCAGAACAGCTGGTTTGCCGCCAGCAGCTCTCTACTCAAGGGCAGCGGCAATGCTTGGGCGGCAGAGAGCAACCTCACCCGGCCCATGCTGATCGGCGATCTGAATGTGGCCCCGACCCTGGGGATCATGGCCGGTGAAAAAAGTACCGGGGGGTACGCCAGCCTGAGTGCAAGCAGTCAGACCTTGGGCTCCCTGACCGTCTCGCAATACCAGAATACGTCGATCTCCGAGTATTATCAGGCGCGCAACAGCACGGCATTTAACTACAGCCGACAGGTTGGCCCGACGCGGTTGAGTTACAACTACAACCGGTATGACCGCAGCGAACTCCATCAATTGCAAAGCTCATGGAATGCGCGCGGGAACGGGGTGTGGGCCGTGATTTCCACCGGGGTGCAGAAGGGCGGGTATAACCAGAGCGACAACAACTACGGGGTGTTTCTGAACACCACCATCATGCTCGACAACAGTAATGCCACGTTCAACGCGGCTTACGAAAATGACAGATTGCACACGGGCGGCAGTTACACCCGTGACTTTGAGGACAGTACCGGGACGACCACCGCCGGGGCGGACTTCAGTGAAGTGGGGCGGACCAATTCATTCGGCGTGATGGGAAAACGCAGCGGCACCCGCGGTGACGCCTCATTACGTGTTGGCGTGGACGACCGAGTGACCAACGGAAGTTTTAACTACAATGGAATGGTGGCCGCCAGCAAAGACGGCCTTGCCCTGGGACGCACCAGCCCGAGCGGGGTGGCGATGCTGGTCACTACGCCCAACTTGGGGGATATGAAGTACGGCTTCAGGGTTGAGGGGCACCCGGTGGCGGGGGGCAGCACCTATGCGGTGCCACTGGGGAGTTATCAGGACGTGGTGTTCGCCGGTGCGCAGTCCGTGGACACAGGGACCGACATGAATATCCGTCTGCCGGCAAATGTGGTTCGCGCGCATCCCGGGCAGGTGTATCCGGTGAACGCCGAGGTGGAGATGAACATGCTGTACAACGGTTTCTTGGTGACAGCCAGCGGTCAGCCAGTCAGTGGCACGGTGAAAGAGACCGGTGACACCGTGTACCCGAACGGCCTGTTCTCCGTTGCGTCCTCTACGCTGCTCAGGCATATCACGGTAGAAGGCCAGCAACAACGCTACCGTTGTGATCTGACGGAACCCAAAGACAGCCGCTATCTGTGCGTGACGGCCAGATGATGCCCCGGTAAATACCGTATCGGTACCGCCTTGCTAGCACAGGTGCAGGGTCCGATACGTAACAGCCAGACAACAAGCGAGTAATACCATGAAGAAAATGATGAACCTGCTCTTTCTCACCGGTGCCGTCGGGTTGCTGATGACCTGCGGTCCGGTACAGGCGGATGGTCAGTTGATGGTGATGCCGGCACGCAGCACGGTGGAGGGCAAGCAGAACCGTACAGTGCAGGTCAGTAACCTCGGTGATAAGCCACTGTACCTGAAGATCGATCTGGTCCTGGTTGAAAATCCCGGCCAAAGTCCGGAGCGCAAAAAGTCGATGGGTGATGTTGCCCTGCCGGAGATGATGGTCAACCCAGGCAAATTGACGTTGGGGCCCGGACAGAAACGGGATATCAATCTGGTGGCGTTGAAGGCCCCCGCACGGGAAATGGTCTACCGGCTGTACATCGTGCCCGTGTCCAGCATCAAGGTGGTGGATGACGGGAGTAAGGACAAAATCAAGGCCCCGGTAAATTTTGGTGTTGCGTATGGTGTGGTGGTGCATCACAAGCCCCCGACGACAGCTCAAACGCATGGATGGACACATCAGTGCACGGCACAGGGGTTGCAATTGACATCAACGGGAAATGTACACATGTCGTTCACCGGTTTGCAGGTGAACCCGGCGGGCAGTATGCCATCCGAGCAGAATGTGTATCCTGGGACACCGCTGGTGTTTGCGGCAAAAAGTGTGAAAGGAAATGCTGATGGCAAACCGTTTGACGTGCGCTGCCCGTAAGGTTGCCATCGGGATACTGCTGTGTGGACTCCCTTGGGGAATGGTTCTGGCGTTAATTGACATCTCCCCAAAAATCATCGAGATGAAGGACGCTCAGACTGACGTTCGGGTATTGAACATCGGGGACAAGCAAGAATATGTCGAGATCACCCTGTTCGAAGTGGCTAACCCCGGCGTTCCGCCGCAAGAAGAGCAGCGGATACCGTTGGGTATCATCAAAGATCCCTATCTGTACGCCGCCCCTTTCAAGTTGTCACTGGGGCCTGGCCAGGATAAACCGGTGAAGATCACGGCGTTGAAACGTCCTGAACGGGAAAAAGTGTACCGGTTAGGCGTGATACCCCAGCAGAAGGCAAGCGTCAGCGGAACTGGCGGTAATGTGATGCTGATTAATCTGGGATATATGGGGTTGATACGCCAACTACCGATGAATCAGGTGGCGACCTGGCGGTATAATTGTAATGCACAAGGAATGCAACTGGAGGCTACTGGCACAATACGGGTGCAATTCAGCGAACTAAAGCAGGATGGCAAAGACGTGGATGATATTAATATCTACCCCGGAACGCCGCGACAGATTGCAGGCAAGGCCTTGCACGGCAAGGCACAAGACCAACCGTTTACTCTGCAGTGTGGTACATAAGAGATAATAAAGAAGGGGTCAGCATGATGAAGAAATGGTTACAGATGATGGCGGCTGCTCTGCTGCTGTCAGGGAGCACTGTGAATGCGGCAGACACCAATCTGGGTACTGTACAGGTCAGTGTTGAGCTGACCGATCTACCGCAAATTACGGTACAGAAGCCAGGAGGAGGTTGGTACGACACGCTGGAGCTGAAAAACAGTACGGGCAGTGATATCACCCGCTATGAGGCGCAGGTCAGCGTGGAAGTGAACATCCGCAATGGTCGTGATTTTGCAGTTTCACTGGTCAGACCGATGAGTTTGACCAATGAAGCCGACGCTACTTTGATTTTCACCCATGAGCGGGTGCAGTTTGGCAGCAGTGGTACTGCGTTGCAAACGCTGAGTTCCGTCCCGCTGAACGTCAGTAATACGATCGTCGGTGGCGGGATATCTACAGGGCTTTATGTGATAACGGTAGGGGCCAATGAACCCGCCGGGGGATTCAGGAACGTCGCGGGTAATTATGTGGGCGAACTGGTTCTGATGTTTGAGGCGAAGGTTTAACATCGTCTTCTCATTATAGATCTCAATTTGCGGCTAAAGGGTCGTAATTTGAGAATGACAGCTGGCCATTTTAATCTGTTGCTGTTTTGCCCATTAAAATAATTTCATAAAAAAGTGGGATGCCTAGTGACGTATAAGAGACCGTTTCATTGAAAGATGATACGTCAGTATGTTGGGTGGTAGAAATTGTGATTTTTAAATTTATTGTGCGTGTAAAATATTAAGGAATTATGATGAAGGTAAGTTTTCCATGCTGTGCTTTTTTAGGTACGCTCCTGCTGGGCAACAGTATTCAGCCCACGTTTGCTGATACGGTCTACAGAATGGATTTGAGTAACTGTTCAATTAGCGACATAGGTAATAATCAATGGAAAGTAGTTTTTGATATGACGCGTATGGCGCACCAAAGCGGCGCTAATATTCATCCTAACACGTCCCTTAGTGTCCAAATAAAAATTCCGACGATTTCAGGGACGGGTTTGAGTTCGACAAACTTCGTGTGGAATCCGGTACCCATCAAGGATCTTACACTGCCTGCTGGGGTGGTTACCCGCGGTACGCCGAGCTATTACAGCCAAGGCATAACCCTTGGTCCGCCTACAGGGGATCTGATATTGACCACTGGCGGGCATGTGACATTTATTATCACGCCAACAGTAGCTAATAAGGCATACCCGGCAGCAGCAATCTCTACAACTGCCGCGAATGATGGCGGCTCCGTGAGTGGTGGCACTTACTGGTTCATACCCACCAAAACGAACGGTACCTGTATACGTACTTCTGGTTCTCCAAGCGTGCCGGTTCCGCCGATCACCGAGGTGATGCCCCCAGAGCCAGAGTTTAAAATGTCAACTGCCAAGTGGGTGCTTGACAAAACGGATGTGGGAGACTTGCCCGATGTAACCGCGTCGAGTAACGGTTATCTCGCCACGATCCAAAATATCAACAGCAACAACCTGTGCGTTAACTACGTGCTGGCCGGCGTGAAGAAAAATACCTATGCGTTGAGTGTGAGCAATACCCCGAGCACACAAGGGGGACGCAGTCTGTTTACAATGCACGGCCCTGATAGTAGCCAGCTATTTTATAATTTGAAATTGAAGAGTTCAGTGGGCGGTTCGGCGAATGACTATAAATTCCCCGCCTCTGGCACAACCAATTACATAAGCCTGCAACAAGGGAATGATATCGGGAACGGTCGCAGCCAGATGTGCTGGACTCCCGAAATAAACCTGTTCAAGAGCGCATCGACCAAAGCAGGGATGCACACGGATTCCCTGAACTTTATTATTACCCCGAACACCTAAGTGATGCGGATTTGACAAGGATATCTGTTTTCATAAGGAGATGTCATGACAAAGAAAAATATAGCGATCCAGTGCCCCTGTGGCTATACCAGAATGGGTATTGAAGATCTCCTGCGTAAAAAAACGTAGCCAAGAAATGTAAGATTGTTACCAGTACTAGCCACTTTGGTCAGTTTGAGGAGCATTTAAAAGTGCTTCGTTGTGTAGATATCATTATAGTGACGTTAAGTAGCGCAGTTGACGACCCTGTTTCTACCTTGAGTTTTTTGGTGAATATTTACCGAGTGTAAATCCAAAAGCCAGAATATTACTGGTCGCGGATATTGTCCCTAATAGGGTCATGGCCCAATATTTACTCTTTTCACTCAACAGTATTGATAGAATATTGGATGTTTCAAAATCACTGAGGATGATAGAAAGTCAGTTAGTTGACGTAATCGAAATGGCAAGAGATGAACCTAAATCTTGTAGAAAAGCGATGCAGACACTTTCTCTGCGAGAAAATTTCGTGTTACGGCGACTGCTTAATGGGGAAAAAATGTCGCTCATTGCTAAAGACTTAAGAGTTAGCATCAAAACGGTGAGTCATAATAAGCGCTCTGCATTAATAAAGTTGGGCATAAGAACATTGCAGCCATTGATAATCAATGCTGGTTATAAAAAAGAAATACGAAGAATTAGAACCCTCTCTAAGCGTAGAAAGTAAAATATCAACTCCTTGTTATGTGTAATGAAGTACCAAGGGGAAAGTAAACGGTAGCAACATCATAAATTATCAGCACGTATTTTTACTTTTGTCATTTCAAACCTCATTTGTGGGGTCGTTAATATTGTCAAAAAACATTATGCTAATTGTATTAAGAATGAGGCCTTATGAAATACTTAGTTAAGCTCCAGCAACTACAAGTATTACAGACTGTAATTATGCAAGGTGGTATTCGTGCAGCAGCAAAGGCTCTTGAACAATCCCAACCAGGGATAACACGTAGTATACAGGAGTTAGAGAAAACGCTAGGAACTCAATTGGTGATGAGAGGGAAATGGGGGTGATACCTACCGAGGCCGGCTTAAAATTTAATGCACGTATAGAAATCATCTTAAATGAGTTAAATCGTGCCCTTGATGAAATTGGCTACATTAATAATTCGATATCTTGCTCCGTTTCCGTCGGTTTATCACCAACACTCATTTCAACCATATTCCCTATGGTGTTAAAAAAATTCAGTTTAAGTAATCCATCTTTGAATGTTTATAACGTGGAGGGGCAAGTCAGTGAGCTTCTACCTTCATTGCGTAGTGGAAAACTTGATTTTATAATTGGCACGGCTATACCTGCAGAGTATTTAAGTGGAGTGGTACAGGAACCCTTGTTTAAAACCGAATTCAAAGTATGCGCTCGCAAAGGTCATCGGTTATCTCGTTGCACTTCATTGAGTCAATTACAGGAGGCTGACTGGTTCTTGCCAATAATGTCATTGGGACAAAAAAACTTACTGGAATTGCTGCTGTTTAATTCTTTAGATAAAATGGTGATGCGCGGGAGCAAGACTGCAGCCTTACAAATGGTTACAACTGCGGATTATCTGACTGTTGCAACCAAGCCTATGGTACGTTCACATTTTCTTTCTCCAAGTATAAGTGTTATTCCGATTGAAGAGCGACTTCCTGATGTCGAATTCTGCCTCTTTTACTCCGCAGATCGGCCCTTAACACAAGCGGCAAAAAATTTAATGGACATATTTTGTTCGGAAAGTAAATGCTACTCTTGGAAGTAAAATAGTGTGGGGGATAGCATATGGTTGTGTCGCGTTAATGGCCACAGGCCAGCCATAGATGATTGCGTCATGTATGGCGATGGCCCAGAGCTCAGCTATGCAGGCCTGAAATCTCTGCAAAAACATCTGGATGAAATGTATACTACATCAGGAACAATCAGATGATGACCCCAAACTACGGTGAAATGTACCGGTATGGAGAGCCGGTTTCAACGGCGTTTGTGGAATCAACGATCAATGAAGTGATAGCCAGACGAATGGCCAAAAAACAGCAGATGCAGTGGAGCAGAAAAGGTGCCTATTATTTGTTACAGACCCGGACCGCCGTTCTGAATAACGAGCTGCAGGATACGGTGTACTTGGCAAGATGTTGTTGTGGATGAACACCCTTGCGGTCCGGTGAGTACGCAAACCACACGGCCGATGGCATCGGTGAGCCTACGTTGCGATCATCGCGCACGTACACCCACAGCCGGGCGGTCCGCGTTTTACTACTGCCCAGCTCCTGTACCGGCACCGGGATGTTGTCGGTATGCACCTTCCCCGGCATCAGTACATACTGGCGCAACAGTTCCCAGAGCAGCTCCAACAGTTCGCTCACCGCTACGGACCACCGCCCCAGCATGATGGCGCCCTTGCAGAATGCTTTCTCGATGGCGGTTATGGCGCTTTGCAGGGCTTTGGCGCGACTTTCCTGCGTGGTGCCCGTGTCCTGCGGTGTGCGAGTGCGTGATGCGTTGATCATTTTATGTTCTCCTCTGGTCGGAAATGAAAAGTGTTATTATAATTATACTGTATGTATAACCAGTATAATATAAGACCGACGAGGAATGGCAAGGGATGATGGTGAGATCAACCGTGCGACGGGCACAAGCCACTCATTTTGAGGTGAATATTTTTACCGGCGATGCGTACAGGTTATCCCCCAAATTTGTAGATAACGTCCTGGCTGTGAGTGGCGCGGCGCCGGTGGCGGAATATGTGGGCCGTGGTGGTGTAAGTATCCCGGCAAAACGAACCATTCACTTTTAGAGATCTTCCGACATACTGATTATGTCCCATTGAGGAGATCGCTATGCGCAAAGCTCGATTCACCGAACACCAGATCATCGCCGTTTTGAAGTCCGTTGAAGCCGGACGTACTGTCAAAGATGTCTGCCGTGAAGCAGGGATATCTGAGGCCTCGTACTACAATTGGAAAGCGAAATTTGGTGGTATGGAAGCGTCTGATATCAAAAAGATGAAAGATCTTGAAGACGAAAACCGGCGGCTGAAACAGATGTTTGCCGAGCTGAGTCTAGAGTGCCGGGCACTCAAAGATGTTATCGAAAAAAGCTTTAAAACCAGCGATAAAGCGTGAGCTCGTCAGCTATCTGACGGCACAGTTTACGATGAGCATACGCCAGGCATGCAGGACGTTATCGCTGAGCAGGACGGTCTATTTTTATCAGCCCGATACCCGGCGCGATGAACCGGTGATCCAGGTGCTGACTGAGCTGGCAGAGCGCTACCCGCGATACGGTTTTAAGAAGCTGTTCCAGTTGCTGCGCAGGCAGGGTAATGCCTGGAACCATAAACGTGTTCACCGGATTTACTGCCTGCTGAAACTGAATTTTCGCCGCAAGGGAAAGCAGCGTTTGCCAGTACGTAACCCGGCACCACTGGTGACACCTGAGGCACTTAACCAAAGCTGGTCGATAGACTTTATGCATGATGCGCTGGTCTGTGGCAGACGCTTCCGGACCTTCAACGTGGTGGATGACTTTAACCGCGAAGCCCTCGCAATAGAAATCGATCTGAATATCCCGGCACAGCGGGTGGTCAGAGTACTGGACAGGATCGTGGCAAACCGGGGTTATCCACTGAAACTGCGGATGGACAACGGCCCGGAACTGGTCTCGCTGGCGCTGGCACAATGGGCAGAAGCTCATGGCGTGATGCTGGAATTTATCAAACCGGGAAAGCCAACACAGAATGCGTTTATCGAACGGTTTAACAGGACATACCGAACAGAAATACTGGATTTTTATCTGTTCAGAACCCTGAATGAAGTGCGGGAAATCACGGAGCGCTGGCTGAGTGAATATAACAGCGAGCGTCCGCATGAATTGTAGTGGTTCGGTCATTCAGGACATCTCTAAAACCTGTTAATGTTAAAACAGTGAATATGAGGTGATACATGCTCAAAACTCGGCGAACCAAACGCACATTCTCCCCAGAGTTTAAACTTGAAGCTATCGAGCAAGTCGTTAAATATCAGCGCGATGTTCGAGAGGTTGCTCAATCACTTGAACTCAATCCTGACCATCTGCGTAAATGGATACGGCTTTATCAACAAGAACTCCGCGGCATTGAGCCGATGGGGAACGCTATTACCCCCGAACAGCGGGAAATTCAGCAGCTTAAAGCGCAGATAAAGCGCCTTGAGATGGAAAAAGAAATACTAAAGCAGGCTGCCGTGTTGATGAGCGAAATCCCCGGAAAATCTGTCCGCTAATCACACGGCTAAAGGTGAAATGGCCGATAGTGACACTCTGCCGTTTGCTGGGGGTTCATCGCAGCGTTTATTATGCTTATGTAAGACGTCCCCTTGATGCTCGTAGAGTGGAGTTACGTAGCCGACTGAGAGCATTTCATGCACTCAGTCGTGGTGCGGCAGGCAGCCGTACACTTAGCCAAATGTTGCGCCAGAGTGGATGTGATGTAGGTCGATGGTTGGCGCGACGCTTGATGACAGAGTGCGGCCTGACAAGCTGTCAACCGCGTAAACACCATTACCGAATAAACGATAATAACAGTCCTGCATTACCCAACATATTGGGTCGCAGATTTACCCCTTCAGCCCCCAATCGCGTGTGGTGTGGCGATATCAGTTTTGTTCGTTTACAGGATAAATGGTGTTATCTCGCTTTGGTTGTGGATTTATATGCACGCCGGATTGTGGGGTCAGCTCTGTCATTAACAGCTGACGCTGACCTGGTGTGTAGGGCTTTACGTAATGCATTGGAAACTCGCCCTCGCAATGGTCGTCTGCTTTTTCATTCAGATCAAGGCAGTCAATATAAAAGCAATAAATATAGAAGGTTACTCTGGCTATATGGGGTAATGCAAAGCATGAGTCGCAGAGGGAATTGCCTGGATAATTCACCAATGGAAAGGGTATTTCGTAGTCTAAAAAGTGAGTGGTTGCCAAAGGGAGGCTATGTTGATTTTGGCAATGCGATACGTGATATCAGCAATTGGATAAACGGTTATTACAACGTTTTTCGTCCTCATACGCATAACGGGGGTATACCCCCTTGTGCGTATGAAGAACAGTGGAGACAGGTTATCCCGGTGTCCTAATTTTGTGATCCACTACACCCTTCCCCGTCTTGAGTGAATACAGAACGTCGGAATAATAGGCACGAAGGTCTTCTTCGACAAAGTTGCTGGATTCCAGTCGCAACGTGCTCAGATCACAGGTTTTCAGCAGTGCCGGTGGCAGGTGCTGCTGCAGAAAGTCGCGTGCCGTTTCCGGGTGAGTCAGAAACTGCTTGAACAAGGCGTCGTGAGGTGTAGGTGTCGTTTTCATGATGACATCGTAGCACGTCGAGCCTTCTGTTCAATATCGTTGCAGTAGAGATTCAGAGGTGGTTTTCGTTCGCCAAATACCTTTTTTAGTCCAAAAAATGGGGGCTATCAGGGCAAACAAGCTACCTGCAGAAAAAGCGCCTATGGCGAGAAAAATACTTTCAGCTAGGCCACCACTTGAATAATCAAACGCAGTCATTGCCATTATGAAAACAACGGCAAACAGGGCCAGGTAGGTGTATTTCTTGCGGATAGGAAACTCGATCAGCCCAGTACGAATGACATTATCCCCAAGCCATCGTCTGACCTTTTCAACATCAATAACAGGCTCGTAAAAAAGCTCCGCTTCCATGGCACTATTGGCATGAGCCAATATATCCTTTAACGAAGGTAAATCAGCTGGCCACTGATGTGTCCTGTTAACGCCATAAGCCCGAAGTAAAGGCCATGCAAAGGCGTAATGACTGACTTTCTGAATGTATCGTCCATCCAGCACGGCCCAAACATCCTTACCCCCGGCGATATCCACGACATAAATCGCAATTCTTTCGGCTTTAGGATAATGATGGGTGTATACCCTGGCAGGGATCTTATCTATCTTGTGATGCCGACAAAAGTTGACGCGATTCTTTCCCTCATGAGGCAAGAACAGACCGAGTTCAGGTATACAGGTATAACTGGTACTGCTTATTCCATATTCCGAAAAAATATGTGATTTTATTTTTTCTTCATCTTCTGTTGATTGATATCGATCTGGCCACCATCGCCAACTACAGCCAAGGGTTTGAGTTACTGGGATTAGTAATGTTTCCGGTGTATGTGTTTCAGAATCCCGGGGCATGAAAGGAACGATGCTGTTAAAGAAACACATTCCAAAATAAGGGCCATACTCTCCCCCTCTCATTGGGCCATGAAGGTCATCAGGAATGTTTTCCGGGCAATCCCTGGCTTTCATGTCGATATCGAACTTCAAAGCAGCGAACTCGCGTGCTGCCTTGATTTGTAGGGCAGACAGGTGAGATAGGTCGATAATATTCATATTTTTCTCATCCATGACCCTTTAATCACTATTTCCTCCTATTAACATCCTGTCATTGTGCGTTTCCATGCCACGGCGTGCCAGTTAGTGAAAATGACCATCGGTTAATTGGCTTATTCGTGGGCGTAATTTAGTTATCATCGCATCAATACCTTCCCCGTTGGCTAAATATTGAATGGCGCGTACGGATCGGAGATCAAAAGGAATGTCATCCATATGCTGCGTAATAAGGATCACCTGTTTACCTAGCGCATGTGCGATACCGGCTTCATAAAACACGTTGGGATTCTTTCCCGACAGGTCACAGATAACCACTGAAGATTTACATATCAAGGAAACCACGTCCTGCATAATGTGCTGATGAACCCATATATCATCTGCGCGGTTACAGCGCATACCCATATCGGCAGCCATCGTCTGTATGGCCTGATATACAGGGGTGAAATTGCCAGCAAATGGCATCATGACGGACAATTGTTGTCGTTCAACCTGATGGATATGATCAATATTAAAAACTTCTGGTTTAGGTATGGCCCCTATATTGTTCCTGAATAAAACTTCGAATAAATCACCATTATTTACAGACCAATGCGTATGGATTAATTGAAAATCAGTCAGTCCGAGATCACGAGCGGAATTTTTTATTGTTTGGGTTGATATCGGTGGAATGGCTGGGTCGAGGCGGTAAGTTATAATCGCCTCACGGCCTGTTTTTTTAACGTTCGTAATATTACCCACTCTGGCAAATGGAGCTCCTCTCCCTTCCAATTCCGTCATAATCAGAGCCGGATATTGTGTGATTTCAGCCAAGGAAAAATCTCCATTGGGGCGAAACCGCTCAACCAGTGGTTCATCTGTCAGGTGATTGGTGATGGAACGCCCTAAATCAAGAGATCCCAAGTTGTCCTGCCAACCGCGTCCATCATCCCAACCAGCATAACTGACTAATAAGTGAAACATTACTCTGCCCTGTCTTTATCCATTATGGGATGATTATACAACTGATGCTGACATTAGGTAAAAAGCTTGTTTTACCTGGCATTATCACTCTTTTTCCCCGGATCAACCCTACCGGCCAACAGGGATGACAGTGTATGGTTTTGCGCCTGTAGGGACTTAAGTTCTCCACTCAGTGCTGCTTTATCCTCCCGTGCGGTGGCGGCTTCAGCCTGAGCGTTGTCTCTGGCTTCCTGCAAGCTTTGCAGTGCCTGACGATGGTTTTCCTCTAGTGCGGTCATCCGGCTCTCTGCTTTTTCGGTGGCGGTGGTCAGCACTTCCTCGGCCGTCTCCCATCGGTTCACGTAACTGATCCAACTGCTCTTCCAGGTCATATGTCTGCGCCGCATCCGCCAGTTCACGCTCAGCCTGGGCGGTTTGCTCACCGGCAGCACGCATCACTTCCACTACGCGGCGTTCTGCGGCTTTAACTGCCTTGTCATTGAGTTCGGTGGCGAGTTGGGCGAGCCGTTCCGTCAATGCGACGGAGACCTGCGTCACTTCTTCAGCTACTTCTACCGGCAGTTCGGCCACCGGCTCGGCGGTAATCTCGGTCTGGCTGGCCTGATAGTGATCCCAGACCTGTTTCAGCCGGGCTGGGTTGCCGCCACCGACCCTGTTGCGTAGCGCAAAACCAGTGATATTACGGCCTTCGGCCTGCAGAATCCATGATCGCGCTGTGCTAATCTTGACAGGATTGTTAAAAAAGCACACTTAGCGTACACTTTTGCAAGCTTGGGCTTCCGCCCTAATAAAGGGAGTTACTCGTATGGACAAAGAAAAAGAAACACGAACTTTTTCGGTCATCAATCCCCGGCCATGGCTGAATTGTCAGCGCAAATTAGCCATAGTTTGAGAGAAAGCCCATTAGCGCCTGAAGAGAAAATGGCGCTAATGATGAAACGATGTATTTCATTGTTTGGCATAATGAAGACTGACACCGCTGAAATGAAAGTATCAGATGGTCGTACACTCAAGCTTACGCTTGAAAAAATACCCTCAAGTTTTCATTAGTATCGAAATATACTCGTTTTATTACTAATGGAGTCAGTGATATGGAAATTGCCAAGAGCTTTTTAGATAAAGTGAATAACGAATTAAAAGATGAGCTTGTGAGTCAGTTAGATCAAAAACTCAGGCGTGTCGTTAATGATAGCTTCCTTGCTCCAGAGGAAGCATTGTTAGTCTTGATGGAGTTAATATTCACACTGTTTGCTGAAACAGAGGGTCATTACGCTGAAATGAAGTTCTCTGATGGCAATGGCGTCCATCATAAATTCACGTTGGAAATTAAAGTTCCAGCAGCTTTGTAATAAAGTAATCTCTACTTATATAAGGAAATACTATGTCTAGCCTGATTTATGTGAGTCTTAATGGAAATAAACAAGGTTTGATTTCCGCTGGATGTTCATCATTCGATTCTATTGGTAACAGAACCCAGATAGGTCATGAAGACCAAGCACAAGTATTAGAGTTAGATCATAGTATCACGCGTGATCAGAACGTACAGCATCATCCTATTCATTTTATTAAACCTATTGATAAGTCCTCGCCCTTGTTAGGGATGGCAATATCTGAAAACGAACTCATTGAAGCGATATTTTATTTTTACAGAATAAATACGACAGGGCAGTTAGAACTTTATTATGAAATAAAAATTACGGAAGCCAGTATTGTCGATATTACGTGTATCTATCCGCATTCAATAAATGATAATGACATGATGCCGCATGAGAAGATTATCCTTAAATATAAATCCATTTCCTGGAATCACCGGATGGCGGGTACGTCTGGTTATAGTATTTGGGATGATAGGGTCTTTTAAGCGTTAGCGGCATAAACTGTGCCCATAACATGATCGTATAGACTGTATGATAATACAGGGGAAAATAAACCTCTTATTGATACAGCCATGTTCCCGCCTTTGCGGATTCTATGATCATATTGACCGTGAGTGGTTTGTATACTTTTCGTTGTAGTTTCTTCCACCACAACCATACAGGCCATTCCGGTTCAAAATATTCATCCAAATCAAAGTTATCATGCGATATCTCGTAACGTGTGAACAGGTCGATTAGCATTTCCTCTAACTCTTCCTGAACAAAATTAAAGTGCTCTTGAAAAGTCCATTCTTTAAGGACGGGCTTTTTGTGTACACTATATTTTTCAGTAAGGTATGTTAGGATTTCGTTTTCATCGACCATTAGAAATACGTCCATTCAATGCGGTGTTCAGGTCGTGCAATCAGATTGTATTTATTCCGTGTTTCTTTGGCTATGATGCTAAAGATGATCATCGCCTGAATGTAGCCAACATAAGGGGCATAACGCCCTACTGCTGTACCGATCTTGCTGGTCATACGGGTTTTCATAAAACCGACAGGTGTTTCTACTTGCCCAACAAAACGCATATCTTTAAAGATCCTTCGAGAGGCTTTAGAGGCTATGCTTGTTCCCCAGGTTGATTTGCCTAACCCTTTCTGTTTCGGTATCAGAGGCCAGCCTGAGATGATCATCGCTGCGCTTTCTATGGCAAGCCCTTCATGTTTTGCAAATTCTTCTACAAATATTATCCAAAACAATTCTTGAGCAGTGACATTGTCCATTCCGTGATAGTAATACGTGCCATTGAGTTCTTCTGTAGTATCCATTCCACTCATTCTCCACATCAAGTAATGGTTATAATAATACCACTTTTAACAATAAGTTAAAAACTGAACAGTTTTAGTTGCTCCGCCCCCTGATCACTGCCTGGCATTCGCCGGTTGGGCTTTACAGGAGAACTACCTAAATCGAGAGCATTTTCGCGATCGAGGCCGCTTACCTGGTGAACCAAATGCTATCACTTTTCGCGACTGGCGCAGCATGCAGAACGAACAACCACTATCATCGTGCGATCCGGGCGGTGCCGGCCTGATTGGGCTTTCCCAGTATAAAGCCTAAGTCTAAGCATTGGCTGGCTTAGTATCGCTTGTCTATTGCATAGCTTAATGCTAATGTACGCATACATTAGCATTGGTTAAGGACGTAAAATGCAGCAAGACGTAGCAGATTCGCTTCGGGAATCCCTAGCGTATTTCCATCAACATTGCCGTTATCCCGCCGAGCGACTGGTTGCGGATTACCAAAAAGAGATCATGAATTATCGCGATGATACGTGGGAAGCGCCACAACGCGCCGCCCGGTTAAGTGCTGCGGTGAAGAACTACAAAACCTCGCAGATGATTGAGTTTATTTTCGATATGGCGATCAATAGCGGTATCGACTTAACGCCACTGGTTGTTAAACGTCTGTGCGCGAGCCTTTTTCAGCGAAAAGGAAGCCAGTCAATCATTGTTGATGTGTTCGGTAAAAAGCGACGCGTCCATCGTAGTGTTGACAGCAATATAGAGAGAATTAATGACATAGCCGAACGGTATCGGCAATCGGCTATGAATTACTGGTCTGAAACATTATCTGATATCGCAAAAGCAAAAATTGGCTATCAGAAAGAAATCCGGGCGTTGAAAAAAGAAAGTCACCGACATAAGTTAACGCTAACGTATGCGTACATTAGCATTAATATTAATAATCTAATAACGTGAAAAGGTGGATAGAATGACTTATGAAGAACTAACTGAACAGGCTACGGTAAGTATTACTCAATTTATGGATCTGGCTAAATCTGCCGAGCATAAATTTTCTGCTGAACTATTTTGTAATGCTGCATGGGGGGCAACCATGTTATGGCGCGATTTAACAAACAAAATGAAGCAGGACAGTGATTGTGAAATATTTGATGCTGTTAACCAGCAAGACGCAGTATTCGAAAAGTTGATTGACAGACAGTCTGTGCCGCTATTAAACGATGACGAATAATATTTACCGGTAAACGACCTAAAGGAATATAATCATGAAGAAAAAAGCAAACTTAATAAACGCTTTGCATCAATGATAGATTGGTGCGGTGGCTATGCAAAATTTGGTGCGATGGCAATGATCGTTGGTGTTGGCGTAGTGTTTCTTTTGCTATCTATCTATAATGCTGATCTGATTGCGATTGTTACCTGCCTCGTTTTCATTCCAGTATTGACAATAGTCTCTGGTAAATTGGTTTCCTGAAAGAGAACGGCTACTGGTGCTATCATTTTCGTGTTGGCCGCGCTCTCCGGGCGTTCCGTTTTGATAGCGCCGCCCTGATTGGGCAATACCCTCAGACTCCCCAACCTCTCTGTACGGCCGGTCCTAGGCCGATTTCCCCTTGTGTCACAATGAATTAGGGATGGTGTTCGCGTTACGCCTGTCGAGGTCGGCGCCAACCGGCGTCAATGATGATTGTTTTTTTACGCAGATTGCGTTTTTTCCCCAATTTTTATGCAATGCTGCCCTGACCGATCACCGATTTATTCGGCTTCACGGCACCGGGGCTGACGCGGCAAAATAGGACACCGGGCACCAACCCGGCGATCGTCGCCAAGTCCAGCCTGGCACAGCGGCCTTTGCAGGACGAAAAAACACAGCGTGCGGAGAATGAAAAATTGAGTATCATCCCCCTCGAGATAGGCCAGATTTCACGTAGCGCGATCAGTCTGCCTGGCGGCTTCGCGCGCGCCGTGCGGCTGCGCGAAATGGCCATGGCCGCCTCACTGGATGTGCCCCGCTACCTGCTGGCGCCGGAAATTGCGGTGCTGCTCGACTACCTGCCCGATCTGCGCCAGCGCATGCTGATTGAAACGTTGTGGAATACCGGCGCCCGCATCAATGAAGCGCTGGCGCTGACACCGGCCGATGTGTATTTCAATGACGACATGTCCTTTGTGCGATTGCGAACCCTGAAGCAACGCGCCCCCGCCCACGCCGCCGGCCGACCAAGGAAGAGCAGCAGCTATGGGAGGCCCCGTTTAGGGCGGTACCGCTACCGGATGCGGGTTACGTGCGCCGGCTGCAGGGCTATTTTGCGACGTTCAAACTGCTCACCCGACGGGCGACGCCGATGTGGGATGTGGCCAGCCAGGAGACACCACGCAACTGGCTTAAGGTGGCGGTCCATCGTGCCGCCCTGGATGGCGTTACCTTCTCGGTCCGCCCCATCACCCCACACACGTTTCGGCACAGCTACGCGGTGCATCTGCTGATGAACGGTGTGCACATCAAACAGGTGCAGGCGCTGATGGGCCACAAGCGACTGGAAAACACCGAAGTCTATACGAAGATTTTTGCGCTGGACGTGACGCCAGACCTGACGTTCTCCCTGCCCGTCGATGAGGCGCGCGGGCTGCTGGCGCTGCCTACCACCAGATAGTAGCCTGGTATTTTACGGTTAATCGTAAATGCGATTTTACAGAAAAGCGCAATTAATGATTTCAGTATTGACGTTGTCCGCGGTTATGCATACACTGCAATGTAATCGTAATTGTTAGTTTGCAGAAATGCGATTTTACAGAAAATCGCAATAACTCATACCAGGAGAGCCTGATGATTATCTCTGTACTGAACCAGAAAGGTGGGGTTGGCAAAACCACACTCAGTGTCAATATTGCTGCACGTTTGGCGGCGAATGGGGCGCGTGTATTGCTGCTTGATGCCGATCCCCAGGGGAGTGCGCTGGATTGGGCCGCGGCGCGGAGGATGCAGGGGCTTTTCCTGTGCTGGGGTTGCCACGCGCCACGCTGCATAAGGATATCGGCAAGTTCACCCAGGATTATGATCACATCATCATCGATGGCCCACCTCGGGTCACGGATCTGGCCCGCTCCGCCATCATGGCCGCTGACCTGGTGGTTATTCCCGTACAGCCCAGCCCGTATGACGTTTGGGCGGCACAAGAAGTCGTCACGCTGATCCACGAAGCCAAAATTTATAAAGAAAACCTTAAATCTGTATTTGTGGTTAATCGTAAAATCGTAAATACTGCAATAGGCCGTGATGTGGGTGAGGCATTATCGTCTTACGAAACGCCCGTCCTGAAGGCCAGTGTTTCACAGCGCGTGGTTTTTGCTGAAGCGGCGGCGGTCGGTAAAGCGGTATTTGAACTCGAACCGGATTCAGCGGCGTCCAAAGAGATCAGTGCGTTGGTTAACGAGATTATGGAGCAATCAGTATGAGTGGTAAAAAAGTGACTTTCGGTGCCAAGCCAACCAAAGCAAATCCTAACGCAGATGCCTGGGTGGAAAGTCGCTCTGTTGAAGAAGAGCAACCGCCGGTTGAGAAGATGAAGCGACTCACTATCGATATCCCGGAGAGCCTGCATAAAGCCATCAAGTCGGCCTGTGCGCTACGGGGCACCAAGATCGCCGATGAGGTGCGTGAGTTGCTGTATAACAAATACGGAAAAGAGTAATTCTGTATTTACGATTAAACGATTTTAAGTCTTCTGCGAAAGTGCTATCACAAGTTTGTTATTTTTAAGGCTCCCTTTCGGCAGCGAGCCTTAAAAGTGTTTTTCTGTATTTAATGAAAATAACATTTCATTAAATACAGAATTAAGGTGTTCTTGCTATGCAACTCTAGAACGTTCCTCCTGTAAATCGATATGCAGTCCCATCATGGCCATGGTGAGCCTGACCTGAACTACGCTGGTGACGGCGCAAAGGTTGGATAACTCCAGTTTTTGGCGGGCTTCTTGCAGCACTTTACGCACCGTCTCCTGGGAGACACCGCGCAAGTCGGCAATGGTTGGGATAGTTAATCCCATGGAATACAGAATACAGGTCATTGCTTGTGTAGGCGTCATTTCAGGAAACAACTCAAAGTAACGCGCAAATTGTGCAGTCTCAATAGCAGCCATTTTAGCCTTCCATCTAGTGGTCCGTGGCCTGTCAGTGGTCTGACAGTTCCTTGATGGTCAGTACCCGCTCGAACCTATGGTTGGTTGATGCGGGTACTGAATGACTTTCCCTGGTGTTGAGCTTGCCCACGCAAAGGTAGGCATTAACTATCATCATTATCTGGCCCCGAATTATGTGGTCTGTGCCGTCGGGTGCCAGTGGCTTACGGTTTCAGTTTGGCGAGCCCCCTTATTGCGTCCTCAAGATACTGACGGGGACAGCCCAGGTTGATGCGTATAAACCCGTTTCCCTGCAGGCCAAAGCTGTTGCCCATTGAGGGTGCAATCTTCGACTCATGGATCAGGGCCTGCTGTAAAGCGTCGTCTTCCAAATCCAAAGCGCGACAATCCAGCCAGGCAAGGTAGGTGCCTTCCGCCCGGGTCATTTTGCACCAGGGCGCGGCATAGGCTAACGCCTGTTCAAACCAGCGCCGGTTCTCGGCCAGATAGCGCAGCAAATCATCAAGCCAGGCCTCGCCGTGCTGATACGCTGCGGTGGCCGCCGTCATCGACAGCGCATTAAAGACATCCAGACCATGGGCATTAAGACGATCGATGAACGCATTTCGGGTGGCAGCATTGGGGATCAGGAAGTTCGAGATACGCAGCGATGATAACCCGAATGTCTTGCTGGCTGAGGTTGCCGAAATGACGTGGTCATGGAGGGCCGCATCCAGGTGCAAGACTGACGTGAACGTCTGCCCGGGCAGAAGCAGATCGGCCCATATTTCATCGGATATCACCGTCACGCCGTGGGTGCGGCAGAGTGTCATCAGTTGCGTCAGTTCGCTATGTGTCCAGCAGCGCCCGGTGGGGTTGTGTGGGTTACACAACAGCAGCAACGGCGGTTTCTGTTGCTCGAAGCACGCCTCAAGATGGTCGAAGTCGAATTGATATCCCTGGAGGCTTTCTGTCAGTGGGTTCTCGATGACCTCCCTGCCATTCATGGTAATGATTTTGGCAAATGAGCCGTAGTAGGGGCCTTGTACCACAACGGTATCACCCGGTTTGCTGAGTAACTGGATAAGTATGGCCTGACCGGGTACCACACCCTCGATGGACGTAAACCATTCACGCTTCAGCTGCAGGTTGTGCCGGTTTGAGAACCAATCCATGACTGCCTGGTAATACTGAGCGTCTCGTTCGCTGTAGCCAAATATGCCGTGTTCAACACGGCTATGCAGCGCTTGTTGGACTTCTGCAGGGCAGGGAAGTCAAAATCGGAGACCCACATAGGCAAAAGGTCGCTGCCATCCAACTGGAGATAGCGTTCGATGAAGTCCCACTTCACTGAGCCGGTGTTATGCCGGTTAACTACCTGGTTAAAATTGGTCTTCACGTCAGGCTACCTTCTGCTGCAGGTCTTTCAGTGGCTGAATCCTGGCAATCCCGAACCCGGTAAACCCATAAATCAGGGCAAATACCACGGCGGCGTAGCATTGGATGGCCCACGGCAGTAAATCCAGTGTGCTGACACCCAGGGTGGTCGCCATATAAATCCCTGCTGATGTCCACGGGATTAAAGGTTCGATGACGGTGCCTGCATCCTCGACGGTTCGCGACAAGTTTTTATTATCCAGACCCATGCGGCGATATGCCCCTTTGAACAGTTCTGCCGGAATGAGCAGGGCCAGTTTTCCGTCGCTTGTAGCGCCGGTCACGAGAATGGTGGTCGCGATCGTTGCAGCAATCAGCTGGCCGGTGGTATGAACCACTTTCAGCAGTCGGTTGATGATAACGCTCAGTGCGCCGGTCAGCGTTAACGCGCCGGCAAAGGAGAACGCGCAGAAGACCAGCAGGATGGTGCCCATCATCGAAAACATGCCGCCCCGGTTGAGCAATCGTGGAACATCGTTGACGATGCCGCTAATGCTGTGCCCCTGCGCCGTAAACATCGACAGGTTAAAACCGTCCATTAACGCATTTAAGCCTTGCTGCAGGTTGAATCCTTGAAGGATAACACCAATGGCGATGGCCAGAGCACAGGCCGCCAGCATGACGGGGATCACAGGTCGTTTGGTGACGGCGCCCCATAGCACTAGGACTGGCGGAAGGATTAACAGCAGGTTGAAGTGGTACAGACCCTCCAGTGCGGTCACGATCTCGGTGACTTTTTCCGGGGTGGCCACGTTGCCAACAACGTTGGTGTGCCCGGCAATCAGATATACCACTGCAGCTAAGATGAAACTCGGTAATGTCGTGTACATCAGGTGCTGGATATGACTGTAGAGATCGGTATCTGCGACGATGGCGGCGAAATTGGTGGAATCAGACAGCGGGGATATTTTGTCGCCAAAGTAAGCCCCAGAGACTACAGCGCCGGCGGCGGCAGCCAAGGGCACATCCAGGCCTGCTGCGACGCCCATCAGGGCGACGCCTACGGTGCCTGCCGCCCCCCAGGAGGTGCCAGTACACACGGAGATCACACTGGTAATAAAGAACGCGGCGATCAGGATATATTGCGGACTGATCAGCTTTAAGCCCCAGTACACCATATAGGGAATGGTGCCGCTGAACATCCAGGTACCAATCAGCCCCCCACGCAGATCAGTATCATGATTACCGGCATGGCCTTGGCCAACTTGGCTACGATGGAATCGATAATGTCATCCCAGCGGTAACCTTGCCACCAGGCTAATGCGGCAGCAATGCCGGCAGAGATTAGCAACAGCGGCTCGATCCGCAGGTTAAGCTGACCGTAACCGATGACGAGCAGCAACAACATGGCCACAATGGGCAGCATTGCTAATCCGAAGTTTAGCGTTTTCTTGTCATCCATGAACAACTCCTGTTAGAGGATGGGGCGTTTACAAAAGCGTAACTAATTCGTTTCGAATGGGGTGTGAGCGAGGGTAGGTGTTCATGTAACCTGTTTCATGAGGTGGTTTTGCGTGAGATAAGTCTCACTTATAAGTGTTTTTTATTGGCACAGGTCATTTTTATCCGATATGGGCCACTGAATCCCGCAGTATCAGATCAGCGGAAAACTGATTATTCTGCGGGGCAGTAGTAACACCAGTATTGAGCTGAAGCGCCAACTTGGCTGCGCAGTTAGCCATTTTTTCTACGGGATAGTGCGCAGTGGTCAAAGAAGGGTGGAGATATTTTGCCAGGGCCACGTCATCAAATCCGACGATTGAGATGTCGTCAGGTAGATTTACCCGTTTTTTGTGAAGAATTCGCATCATGCCGGCAGCCATCACGTCGTTGAATGTCACCACGGCCGTAAACCTGTGCTCGCTGGCCAATATCCTTTCTGCCGCCAGTTCGCCCCCTTCTTCATTGAAGGGGACGCTGATTATCCATGAATCAGGGACGGTGATGCCGGCACTGGCCATTGCCAGTCGGAAACCCTCGAGTCGGTGCTTTCGGTCATCGATCGGGAGGTTTGCCGTGATACAGGCTATTTTTCGGTGTCCGTTCCTGATGAGCTCATGGGTCGCGGTTTGAGCCGCACTGACATTGTCCAACCAGATACAGCGATTGGCGATGCTGGGTAAATAACGATTAATCACGACCATGGCTGGGGTATGGGCGGCGTAGCGTAAAATATCAACATCGTGCATCCTGCTCACATGCGCAACGATGGCTTCACATCCCTGGTTTATCAGGAAGTCTAGGCCACTTTTCTCCAGTTCGGCTTGATGGCCACCATTGCATACCATCAATCTGACGCCTTCTTTCCGCGTAATGTCCTCAACGCCCCGTGCCAGGCGTGAGAAAAATGGGTCATCGAGATTGCCGGTCAGCAACCCCAGCATATTTCCGCTTCTTTTCGCCAGGGCCAACGCGGCAGCGTTTCGCCGATAGTTAAATTCACGCATAGCCTTCTCAACACGTTCGCGGGTCACGGGTTCAACATAGGCGGTGTTATTGATCACCCTGCTGACGGTGGCCACGGATACCCCTGCGCGCTGTGCAACTTCTCTCATTGTGGCCATGTCATATCCTGTTGTTCTTCTATTCAAATTACGGCTTAAGTGTAGTTGACCAGCTCATTAAGGATGTCGCTGCGCTTCGTTTTCTCATCGCCTGACAGCGTCAATAAGTCACCCGTACTTCCCTTACCGCCTGTTAAACCACACCTGCAGCCCGATGACATATTGGCAGCCCCCGCTGATGGCGTGGCGGCGGGCTGCGCCCGTCCTTCAAGCCGCTTTCGCGGCATATCCTCACCGGCGATACGACCACCGACTCGGTATTCCACGGTCGGCCTGACACGCGGCGGTGCCTGCCTGCCATGACATCGGGCAGCAGGGAACGGTGGCCGTACCGGCCTCCTCCTGCACCCCTCGAATGGCGAGGTATTCCTTATGTCCCGATATGTCCTGGGTGACTCCGTGCAGGTGATAGCCGGCTTTCCGTCAAACAGCATTGATTTTGTGCTGACCGATCCCCCTTATCTGGTCGGCTATACCGATCGCAGTGGGCGCAGCATTGCCAACGACAAAAATGATGAATGGGTGCGACCGGCGTTCAGTGAAATGTTCCGGGTGCTTAAGCCTGACAGTCTGGCGGTGAGTTTCTACGGCTGGAACCGGGTAGACACCTTTATGGCTGCCTGGAAACAGGCCGGGTTCCGCGTCGTCGGGCATATGGTGTTTACCAAACCCTACGCCTCAAAATCAGCCTTTGTCGGCTACCAGCATGAATGTGCCTACATTTTGGCGAAAGGGCGCCCGTCATTACCGGCGCAACCACGCTCTGATGTACAGCCCTGGGAATACACCGGCAATCGTCACCACCCGACTGAAAAGCCGGTGTCCATTCTGCAACCGTTGATTGAGTCATTCACGCAGCCCGGCGCGATCGTCCTCGATCCCTTTGCTGGCTCAGGCTCGACCTGTGTCGCCGCCGCTCAGGCCGGGCGGCGCTATATCGGCATCGAGCTTTTGGAGCAGTACCACACCATCGGTCAGCAGCGGTTGTATCGCCTACGCACGCAGCACGCAGCATAACAAAGGGAAATCAACGATGAACTACACCGGAAATGAAGACCTGCGCGCCGCAATTGCGGCACTGTCCAACGACATGTGTGAGATGCACCTGCGGCTGCGCGAGCTGGTCAGCGTGTATTTCTGGAACAGCGATGTGTTAGCCGAACGCCTGGCCGGGCATATTCTGCGGGACGCGCACGATCGTTACGTCGAAATCTATCAGGCTATCAACGAACTGGATCACCATTTCAAAGATTGAACCTCAGGTATTATGCAGCCGGGCAGGGCAACCTGCCCGGATTGCCTCGCTGTAAGCCTACGGACGCCAGGGCGCATCGAACGCCCCGCGTCCGTAGAACCGCCACGCGGCACTTGCTGGCGATGCCGGCGCCGCAAAGGACGCAGGCTGGGCCTGCCTACACCTCTCTAAATCTTTTCTCTTTACGGCCTCGGCGTAGTGACGGCCTGTGCCGTCCCCAAACGCTAGTCCGGCACGGTCGGGCTGCAAGGGTACGCTTCGCCGCCTCCTCACCCGTTCGCACCCGTTACGGCGCATTCAGCCCGCAACGGGTTTGCGCTGCGGCTTGCGGTGGCGCCCCTGCCTCCCTCCCTCGGAGCCGGCCTTTCGAATGGGTACGGCACCGACCGGTGTCGCGAACCCTGAAACTCTGGAGGTAGTCCCATGCAACATGCTCATTCCGTCACGCTGCAAGTCTGTGAATCCGATCGTCTGTCGTTTCTGCCGGATCTGTTTGGCGAGGATTTTTTGCCTGCTGAAATGCAGGTGTATTCCCTCGCCGATCGCTATCTGCCGCAGTACACCGGCGGGTTTTGGCACTTCATCCGTTTGCCGGAGGGGGCGGCTATATGGCACCTGACAGCGATCGTGTGCACCTGATCAACGCTGATAACTGGTTTGACAAGACCCTCAGCGGTGACGCCGCCGGTATCGTGTTGACGGCACTGGCCATCAATCGCCGCTGTTGGTTGCATCACGATCGGGGCAATGCCGGACTGGTGAAGTTGCTTATGCAGCGGGAAGAGCAGCTTTGGCGCTATATCGAGACGCACCCGGAACGCGCCGACATCTGCCGCGCGCTGGACTGACAGGGATTCGAATACGGGCGGCTATGCCGCCCCTAATTAAAAAAGGAGGCGGAATTATGTTTGGCAGTGTGAAAGAAGTGTGTGCGGAATTATTTCGTGAGTACGAAAGCGATGAACCCATTACCGTGCTGATATGGGACGCGCACGCCGTGCGCTATTTTGCGCAGGAGTGGAACCCCAACGACGGCGATGTGCTGGCAATACTGGAAACCATAGGCTGCTCTGATATTGAGGAATATCAGCGGTACGGTATCAATCAACAATACATTCAGGATGCAATGACGAAAATCGCCGATAGTCGCAGCCGGACTCGACAGGTCGAGGTGAGCGCCAGCGCACTGGAAACCGTGTTGGAACTGGCCGCGATTACTATAGATATAGACGACCCGGAAAGTTGGGATGAAGACACATCCAGGGGACAATGTGCTATCGAGGCGTTGCGGGCAGCGTTACATCCTTAGGTTATCACCACAAAGGGCCGTCAGAGCGGCGACCTGCTTGCCCTGCGTACTTTGGCCGCGCGGAAAAACCTTGCCAGCCGCCTTCGGCGTCAGGCTACCGAAGGTGGCGGCTGCGCCGCCCTCTTTCGCTGCCTTGCGGGGGGCTGTTTAGGTGGATGGAGCAGGACGGTTTATCGTCCTGGTAGAGTGATGCTTCCTGTTTCTGCATTTTTGGTGATGGGTCTCTGTACAGGGTTGATACTGGTATTGGGCGTCCGGGCGGGCTGTCGTGCTGCGCATGGCGCCGGCACACCGTCGCCCCCTGCGGGCGTCCATCCCATGACGCAACGACACGCTTGCAGCGGCCACAGGCCGCGCCGCACAGGGCCAACCGCGGGGCGGTGAGGCCGCCACCGCTTCAGAGGCGCCGAACCGTTCGCTGTCGCGCCCGGCCGGCGAGTTGTGCCCTGTTCATTCTTTCGGGTTGCTTTAGCCGCAGTAAGTCTTCCCGCCGCAACTGATAACAGCACAACGCCTCGCTTAAACGGCAAGGGGTAAATGAACTCCGCCAAAAACTTTTCTTCCCTCCGGTCAAAAAACTTTTTGTCTCCGCCCCTTGCCGCCGCTCCTCGCCGTGCTGGATCAGTTTTATTGCGACGGCGAATACTCACAGCGGCATCAGATTTCAACCCACGGAGGATTTCAACATGGCTCAACAAAACGTCAACGGCGCGACAACGAAGCCTACAGCAGCATCAGCACAGACCAACTGTGATCTGACCGTATCACAAGTGTATGACCTGTTTTGTTTCGTGAAGGCGGTTTGTGGTCGTTCGACTGGCACCAGTGATCCTCCGGTTGTTCCTGCCGGGGCGGTGGAGGTTTACGCGGATTTTGGGGATTTCGACACCATTGCGGTCTGGGTCGTCAACGGCTGGCCAGTTGCGGCCAGTGATCAGATGACCCTGACCCACTGGAGCCTGAATTTCAGGCGATAAAAAAGCAGCGTTTCCGCTGCTTTCTCACCGTCAGTCCTGACGCCATCGGGACTGGCACAACAGCAATAACATTGAAGGAGCTATCACATGTCAACTATCGAGTCTAAAACACCGGCCACGGCCAAAGCAACCCGCACAGCCAAATCCGCGACGAAGAAAAGCGTCGTTGCTGAAAATATCGAAGCGGCGCTGGCAAAAGCCGTGCGTAAAACGGCCATGCTCGGCCAGTTGGAACTGGACGGCCTGAACGTGCGCAAGAAAAAACCTCACAGGCATCGATCGAAGGGCTGGCCGCCAGTATCCGCTCAGTCGGGCTATTGCAAAATCTGATCGTCTTCGAGATGGAGAACGGTCAGTTTGGCGTAGCCGCCGGTGAGCGGCGCACGCTGGCGTTGCGGTGGTTGATGGGGCGTGAAGACGACGCCGACAAGACTACGCCGGACGGCATCGTCAATGCGGGTTACGCGGTTGATGTATTGATCGTCAGCAAGGAGATGGCGCGCATCATTTCCCTGACGGAAAACAGCCAGCGCGAGCAGATGCACCCGGCTGATCAGGTCTTCGCTTTCCGTGAAATGTCGGCAGAAGGGCGTGCTCCGGCGCAGATTGGCGGCCTGATGGGCTTCAGCACCAAGCACGTTCAAAAATGCCTGCGGCTGGCGATGATGGCACCGGTGCTGCTCGATGCGCTGGCCGAAGACAAAATCACACTCGACCAGCTGCAAGCGCTGTCGGCAACCGAAGATCATCAACGTCAATGTGACGTGTGGGTCAACGCGCACGGCTGGGCGGCCGCGCCGCAGCACCTGCGCGAGGCCGTGCTGAAAGACGAAGTCTCGGCCAAGGACAACAGCCAACTGGCGTTCGTCGGGCGCGAAGCCTACGAGTCGGCTGGCGGCACCTTCAAATTCGATCTGTTTACTGACGAAGGTTTTTTGACCGAACCGGCGTTGCTGGAGCGTCTTACCCGCGAAAAACTGCACGCACTGGCGCAGCAGGTTGCCGGGGACGAGGGCTGGAGCTGGGCGGAAGGCCGCATTTCTGCCATTAAAACGTGGGGCGAAGATGCCGAGCTGTATCGCGAGATGGCTGAACCGGTGCCGGAGTTCTCCGACGACGAGCTGGCCGAGATCATCCGGTTGAAAGCGCGGTTTGCTGCGTTGGAAGCGGCATTTGAAGAAGCGGATGCCGATACCGATACCAACGTGATGATTGCCGAAAGCGACGCTGTGCAGGCCGATATTGAGCGGATCACCGAACAGGCGACTATCCGGTCATGGTCGCAGGCGATGCGCAGTACTGGCGGGGTAATGGTGTCTCTGCGTGGCGGGGACGTGGTTTACCAGCGCGGGATCGTGTTGCGTGCGAGCGAAGCGACAATCGCGCCTGCTGGTGATGACAACGGTGACGGGACAGCGGCCAACGAGACATCTGCAACGAAAACCAAGGAAAAAGGGCTGTCAGCGGCGTTGATCACCTGTCTGTCGGCGGAGCGCACGCTGGCGGTGATGGGGGCACTGGTCGAGAACCCGGCCGTCGCGCTGGCACTGCACACCCACACCATGACCGTGAAGGTGTTCGGTTCACGCTACGCCGGTTCGCTGCTCAAAACCGACCTGACTCCCAAACGCGCGGAACTGCTGACCAAAGCTCCGACAGCGGAAGGAAGCCGCGCCGATCGCAAGTTGGGCGAGCTGCATGCGCAGTGGGAGTCCAAATTGCCGCCGGAGTGGAATACAGATTTCACATGGTTGCTGACGTGGGAACAGACCGACGTCGTGGCGCTGCTGGCGTACTGCGTCGGCCAGTCGCTCGATGCCATCCAGTTGTGGCCTGAGAGGGATGGCAAGGTTGGCGGTGAACTGACGCCACTCGAGCATGCGCTGGATTTCAATCTGCGCGACTGGTGGCAACCGACCAAGGCCAATTACTTTGGGCGTATCAGTAAAGAGCTAATGAGCGATGCGCTGGTTGATGCCGGAAAAGTGGCGCAGGCGGCCTCGGTGCTCAAGATGAAGAAGGGCGACGCCGCGCAGCTGGCCGAGGACGAACTGAGCGCGAGCGGTTGGGTGCCTGATTGCCTGCTGCCCGCTAGCGATGAAGCTGATGCTGCTGACGATATTGCCCATCCTGATAACGTTGCTGCCTGACCGGAGGTGCCGCCCTTTGGGCGGCAATAACATCATGAAAAAATTGAACCTTGAGCAGTTGATGAGCATGAGTCCGCTCGATCTGGAGCAGTACCGCGAGCAGGGTATGGAGTACCGAGTGATGCTCAATTGTGCCGTACTGAGTCAGTTGACGGTGCCGGAAGGTTGGCGGGTCAACGCCGAAGAAGGCTGTGAATTTTGCGGACGAGTGCCGGTCGTGTGTCGTATAAGCCCGGCAGGCGATGAGGCCACGGCGGTGTATCTGTGCAGCGCGGGAGCCGATGTTCCGGGTTGGTCGATGATACTTCCCTTTGACGATGGTCAGTCTCAGGCGTGGTTGTACCTGGATGATACCTATACACCGGCGATCGTTAATCGCGTGCTGACTACGGTTGCCGTGTATTACCGGCAGGGATTCTGGCGACCGGAGAAACTGGCAGTTGCACTGCGGATGGGAGGACATTGCCTGTGATCCCGAACCATTTGGCTCTGGTGCCGTGGCACCCCTACCGGCAGGCGGTCTGGTTTGCCATTGCTCAGGTTGAGGCCCGTCGGGATACGGGCAGACGACAGGCTGTCTATGCCTATGCCAACGCCTTTTTCCGTCAACTGACCGGACGCTCCACTATTTCAGCCAAGGACATGCGTATGATCGACATTACCTACCGCCCCGGCGATCGCCACCGGACTTCCTGTTTGGAAGACTATGTTGATGCGTTGAATACATTGATCGCCAGCCGGGGCGAGCAGTGTTATTCCCCGCTGCCCGGTGATACGCGCGATACGCTGTTCCCCGAGGTCAGCCGCCGCCGTCGGCAGCGTTTTGAGCACAAACTGGCGATGAAACATATCCGACAACAACGGCAAGAAAAACAAGTGAAGTGGCATAAGCGACGCCGCTATCAGGTCAGGCTGGCACAGGCGGAGATTGAGCTGGCGTTTGTGACCCCGGGCGATCACGAGGATTGGTTAAAACGCTGGCAACAGCAGGGGATCGAAGAGTTTGATCTGAGTAACATGGTCTTTGCGTGGACGACACGTTTCCCCTGTCTGGCCGAGCTGGATCGCTACCATTGGGCTGCGATGCCGTTTTGGGAGGCTCGGTTACAGGTAAGTCAGATCAGCGCCGTGTTGCCAGGTACGGTTCGATCGGATAACCGTGCGCGTATCCCCAATCGCCTGGTGCGCCGATAAAACCGGACGTCAAGCTGCGGTGGCTTCGCCACTGCGGCTATGATGTCGCCATGCCTGATAACGTTGACCGAATGGTCACATGCATGTCCGTTGTCCATGTCGGTAGGATGTATGCTGGCGGGGTATATTCCTGCCATTTCCCTTCTCATAGAGACTTCCTCGTAAATAAATCAGGAACCTGGCCCCCTCCGGCAACTGGCCGGCGATGCCGTCCAGCCGTCAGCCCGACTGCGCTAACCGGGCGAACTGCCCGGCAAGCTTCGCCGAACCCCTATGGGTTTCGGGCCTGCCGGCTACGGTCTGAGGGCGAAGGTCACGGGCCCGCTTGCAGCCGGCTACTGCCGGCGCCGCTTATCACTGTTCGTCACCAGGGCGACGAACGTTGAAGACGCCCCGGCTTCCGCCGTGTCGGGTGTGTTCATCCTCTCCGGATATCGGTGGCTATCTCCCGTGCGACCCCTTGCGCGGAGGGCTGCTTGTAGCACCGCCGCCCGCGTGACCGCAAGGGTGAAATGCACGCCGCCAGCGGCGCCCTTGCGCTCCCCCGTTCGTCGTTGCTCCCTTGCCCTTTGCCGCGAAAGGTCCCGACGAGAGATGAATTAACCACCGGGTAGGAGAGCAGAATGAACACACAGAACGTCAACGTCAAAACCGCCGCTCAGGAGCCCTCGGAAAGATGGGGGAAAACCCTGTTCTGATGTTTTCGGGGAAATATCCGGATGCCGACAGGGTAATGAGCCAACAACTTGAATTTATGGACGAGCTGCACGGTGCTTCAGTTTCTGTCGAGGAGTTGGAGCAGGCACTTTATGAAATTTTCAAAACGATGACGGATCGTGTCGCGTTCGACGGGGTGGAGTATTTCAACCCCGACAAGCCAAAAATCGTTTATGAGGTTGCCAAGTATTGGGTTAAGGCTCAGCGCCTTGCTGGTGAATATTTTGGCACCATCGGGAACGCGGCATGGGAACACGCGCGGTATCGCCTCGCTGTCACATTGGCTATCGATAACTCGTATGTCTGATCTTAACCGTCCGGGCGGCAATAGTTCGGAGCAATCAAGTAAGGAGGTGTGTACCGGGAAACGCAAACCCGTAAATGAAAAAAGCAGCGTTTCCGCTGCTATCTCGTGCCGGTCTACCCCTAGGAAAGTTAGCCCGGCTCTCAATAATCGATTGGAGTAAAAACTATGACTATTGAAGGTTCAATCATTACATCAACCACTTTGTATGTAAAGCAGTTGGCGGCAAATAACGAATTGCCGAAAAAACAAACTCGCATCCTGCGGGACAGCCTTGCGGCCGCTGCGGTTCAGCCTGAACTGCGTGCATTGGGTCGGCATATTGCCAAATGTCAGCGTAAACGCCAGCCGGTACGTATTCCGGCCATGCGCGGCAGCGAGTTGGGGCAGGTATTACGCACGTTGGAACTGAAACGGGCCTACGCCTGATAACACTGACTGCCGTCCCTTCCGGGCGGCAGTTTTCCCGACTCAAACAGGAGACGCACATGACATTTTCAACAGTAGAGCAGTCTAGCAAGTGCCTCGGTGTGATGGCTGATATCACCGTTAACCCTTCCCAGGGTGGCGACCTCATTCCTTCAGTGTCCATTGATCGTATTATCGCGCAGCGCAACAGTGGCATTGCGCAATTTATGGACGGAATGACCCTTATCCATGCCGCAGCTAAACAGCTCTCTGCGGCTGCCAACAAGGATAATCTTTATGGATTCAGCGATGTAGTAAAACTTGCATTGGACTGGCGGGACAAGCCTGAGAAATACGGTGATGCGGTTGCCAAGCTGATTGATCAGAAAGTATGGGATCGGTTACTGAGTGATACCGGCATGTACACGCTGATGAGCAGTAAACAACGGGATGAATGGGATCGCCAACTGAACAGCAAGGATTGCCCGGAGGTCACGCTTGAAACTGTGCTGGCGACGTTCAAGCAGTTGAATTCAGACAAGGTAAATACCTTTGAACAAGGTGTGATCGACGTGTTCCGCAGCTTGTCATGGGATTATAAAACCAACAGTCCTTGCCGTCTTGGGAAAAAAATCATCGTGGAGCGCTTTCTCAGTACATGGCGCCACGGCCATTCCAGTTTCACATGGGAAGGGCAGCAACTGCTGGATGATCTGGCACGTCCGTTCTATCTGCTTGATGGGAAAACCGTACCGGACTTCAGAGCGGGAGAGGGGCAAAAATACGCTGATTTTTTCCGTACTGGCAACAAAATCAGTGAGCTGTGTGATCTTGAATATTTTACCGTCAAGGGTTTTGCCAAAGGGACGGGGCATATCGTGTTTAAGCGTCCCGATCTGGTCAATGAAATCAATGATATTGTGGCGCGCCAGTTCCCCGGCATGTTGCCACCCCGCCTGTAACAGGGGGAGTTAACGTTAGGAAGGCAGGGAACTCCCTGCCTGGAAAATATGTCCGATCACGGTACTTTCCCCCTATTGGGGACGTGTATCGACAATGTGTGGAAGACGCGGCTGAAGCAATTCATTGTCTTGAATATGGCGGTAATGTGTCATTTTGGCACATTGCTGCAATCATGCATATGAGTATGCCAACTGCCATAAATCGGCTGGGCAGAAAAAGCTGCTGTGGCTGCGCCACGGCGGATCACTGCCTTTCTTGTCTTATTCAGCCATGTCTTTTCCCCATCAGTTCAATGCTGTCGTTTGGTTTTCCCCCTTTTTTGACGCCTCTTTTTCCTTTCTTCAGGCCTTAATAAACCCACAAAGGGCTGGCGCTCCCTGCGGTGGCCGGTCGCCAGCGCCCGACCATCACCCCCACTCGACTAGCCAGCCGCACGCGGCAGACAAGTCTCACCGAACCCTTCGGTTTCGGGCCTGTCGGCTAGGGTCTGAGAGCCAACGTCAACAGCAAGCGCTCGCTGCCGGCAGAAGCCGACGCCGCTTTCACTGGTGGCGCCATAGGCTCCACCGCCAGAGACGTCCCGCCGTTCCGGCGTGCCGGATGTGTTCATTCTCACGTTTGTGTCAGTGACCATCGCCCGTTGAGTACCGGCGCAGAGGGCTGGGGGTAGCACCGTCGCCCAACGCAATACCAGGGTGACGCTACGCCGCCGCCAAAAACTTTTCCTTCCTGTGGGTCAGAAAACTTTTCGTTGTCGCCCTGGTATTGCGCCGTTCGCCGTTGCACCAGTGCCCTTTGCTGCGACGAAACTCACCGAGAGATGGACTAACCACCGACAAGAGGAAAACCAGAATGAACACACAAAACGTCAACACCGCTGCTCAAAAATCTTCCGAAAGATGTGATCTGAATGACTTTGAAACCTGCAGAGTCGGGCGTTTTGTGGTTCGTTTTTATGCACCATCAAGCGATGGCGCTATGCAAGGCAATTGCAACTACATATGCAATGCCAGCAGCGAATGGGACGCGGCCTTTAAATTTGGACAGCACTGTAATAATGCGCATTACGACATTTATTCGGTGACGGAAAAAGAATCGGTACAGGTCGTCGCTTTAAGTTCAACCAATTATCGATTTGTACCACTGAGTTCAAGATGCTGGCGCTGTCTTGATACCGGATTTGTAGTGATTGTGACAGCCGATGGCGCGATTTATGACGAGATCATGCAGCCGTTGAAGCCATACGGCACATTGACCCCAATTTTCTAAAAATCTGCGGGGCGATGGCCCCGCCACTCATCACGGAGAAAATCATATGCATTCACTTATTAATTCTCATACCTCTGAAAAAATGGAAAATAAAAATCTTGTCATTGGCCAGACTGTCAGCAGTGATTTGTATGGATATGGACGCGGCGTTATTTTTTACATTCATGGGATAGCGTCGCCAGTTAGTGCTAGTAATTTTTTAAACGATACCAAACTTTCTTGCGGGAGAGTGGGGTTTGATATTGTATTTTACTGCGGGAAAATTTGTCGGCGCTTGCCAGAAAATATTTTGCGTGATGTACAATGGAATATTGGTGATGATGTTTGTTCTCAGGCGGAAGTTGATCGCCTTGTTACTGATGCATTACAGGAAGAAAGAAGAAAAGAGCAGGAAATAAAAGAGATTAAATCTGCTTTTGATTCTGAAGTAGACAGATTAAAAAATTCTCCTGAATTTTCGCATCTTAAGATGATTGAAAAAAACAAAAAATCTACCGTTGCCGCAGTAGTCTCAGCAAACATTCGTTTGCTACTGAAACAGAGTTTCCCCGGTGTGAAATTTTCTGTCAAAAAAACAAATTATGATGCGGTTACGGTAAAATGGGAAGATGGTCCACAGAATGAAAAAGTTGAAGAGATTACGCGAAAATTTAAGAACGGCTGCTTTAACAGTATGGAAGATATTTATGAGTATAGTGAAAGCCCATTCAATACAGTTTATGGTGGTGTACATTACGTTTCAGTAGACCGACGTTACAGTGATAAACTCATCGAAAAAGCCATAACTCAGTGTCGAAAATTGTTTTCTGAAGATGTCCCTGAATGGGTTGACGTAGATTCCTATAAAAGAGGGAAACTGTTTACGATTAGTTCAGGTTTTTTTGCCACGATAACTTACAGAGTGAAATCCGTTTTGTTCTTAGATCACTTTAAGTATCAATAAGGCGGGTAAACCCGCCATTTTCATACTGCTTTCTTAGTCTCTGGCTTTACTGCGGTCTTTGTTCGTTTTTTGGCTGGAGACTTTGATGCACGAATGATGTCAGATATTGACTTTTCACTCACTGCTATACCTACAGTTTGCAATGCGGATTTTATTTCCGTTGCTGTATAACCCTTTGACGTAGATAAAGTGATAATGTTCTCTTTCAGTGAATCGAGTAACTCGGTTCTGCTGATTTTGTTCGGTGTCAAATCGGGCAAGCACTCAAGTGTTAACTTTGCTTCTTCAAGTTGTTCCTGGGTATAAAATTTGTTTCCTGCCATTCTGTCCTCGTGATTTTCATCAATGCCAACCAGACACATTAAACCATATCGGGACTGAGAGGCCAAGCCCGCCCCTCACTGACGCCTAATCAGGCGAAAAATAACTCGCTTCATGAAGGATAGACGTAGTAAAATGATGGACAGGAAATGTTTTGTCATTACCGCCTGCACGCAGTCGATAATGCAAAACACCTGGTCAGGGCTACGCCCCGACACCCCAGTTGAGTGTTAGAGGTTGAGTTATGTCGAAAAGCGAGTCGCGTCAGAAAGGGATCATCATCCAAATTCGATGCACCGAGGAAGAGGCGGACGCCATCAAAGGCAAGGCCAAGGCAGCAGGGATTAGTACCTCTGAGCTACTGCGCCGTTCCGCGCTTAACAGGAAGATCATGACCCGTACCGATACACGGTTGATGAACGAACTTCTTCGCCTGGGTGGCTTGCAAAAGCATCTCTACACTCAGATGCAGGAACAAATGACTCAAGAACTGAGTAAGCAGTTTTCGGACGTATTGGTCGAAGTGAAAAAGGCCATCATTGCATTGGATTTGAATCTCGTACCGGCAAACGAATAATGGCACCATGAACGTTATCATCCCAGAAAAAAGACGAGACGGAGGCACCAGCTTTATGAAGCTGGTCGGTTACCTGAGTCTGCGGGATGAGAAAAAGCCTGATGACGTTATCACGCCAGACAAAATCGAAAAGTCCACTTCCCGCTCCAACCAAGCCGTTTTTGATCGCCTGGTTGATTATGTTGAGCGGCGCGATGAATCCTCACCTATGCAGGTCATCGAGAGCTTTCCTGATGGGCGAGAGCAAGTCATTGTTGGTGGCGTTGAGTGCGAAACCAATTGTTTCTCACTGGAGACAGCAGCAGCGGAAATGAATATGGTTGCTGCACAAAATCGTCACTGCAAAGACCCCGTCTATCACTTCATTTTATCCTGGCAAGCGGATGAGATACCGACACCGGATCAGGTGTTCGATAGTGCGCGTCATTGCCTGGAAAAACTGGGTATGCAACACCACCAGTTTGTTACCGCTATCCACCGGGACACTGACAATATTCACTGCCATATTGCGGTTAATCGTGTAAACCCGGAAACGTACCGTGCGGCTAATTTGTGGAATGATGCCGATACGCTGCAACAGTGTTGCCGTGTCCTGGAGAAGCGTTTTGGTTTCAAACAAGACAATGGTAGCTGGGTGTGGGGTGATAACAATACATTGCAGCGCGCACCCTGGCGTTTTCAGAGTGCTCCACAAGGTGCTGCCAAGCGGGAGATCTTTTCTGATAAGGAAAGTCTGTATCATTATGCCGTTCGCCAGACACGCACCCAGATAACTGATGCCATTAAAAACAAGACGGCCAGCTGGAATTATTTTCACCTCTTGATGCATGCAAATGGTTTGGGGTTGCGTGAACAGTCGGGCGGGTTGGTTATATACGATCTGGAACGACCTGACACCATGATGGTCAAGGCATCTGATGTTCACCCTACATTGGCAAAATCCAGACTTGAACCTTATTTCGGTCCGTTTGAAGGCCCTCCTTCATTCGACTCCGGTGACCCGGAAGAGGGCGGCTATGCGATATATAACCGCTACCAACCTGAATTCCATGTACGCGATCGTGATGCCAGAAAAGAGCGTCGAGAAGAGCGTGCTGCTGCACGTGATGATCTGAAGTTGCGTTACCAACAGTATCGCGATAAATGGGTTAAGCCCGACTTGAATATGAAAGCACGCTATCAGGAACTTGCTGCACACTACCAGGCAATGAAAGGTAATGTTCGCCACAACTATCGCGATCCTCTGTTGCGTAAGTTAATGTACCGCGTGGCCGAATTCGAACGTATGAAGGCGACGGCAGAGCTGCGTATTCAGATCCGCGAAGAGCGTAAGACCTTGTTTGAGTCTGGTCAATATCGCCCGTTGCCTTACCGTTCCTGGGTCGAACGTGAAGCCCTTACCGGTGATGTTGCCGCAGTCAGCCAGCTGCGCGGATGGGCTTACCGTGGGAAAAGAAAAACCAGGGCTTCTGCTCCGAATAAACATAAAGACAGTGTATTGGTGTTTGGCGCTGCTGATGATTCACCCGCGCTGGAGCGTCCTACCCATGCTACCCGTCTACATCGGAACGGCACGATTGAATATCTGCGAGATGGGGTTGTCGGTGTAGTAGATCGTGGCGACCAAGTTGAGATTAAACCCGGGTTTGAGGATTACGACGATACGGCGAATTACCACCTGGCCGCAGAGATTGCTGGTGCCAAAAGTGGTGAGCGTGTGGAGATTGTGGGTGATGACGATTTCGTTGACCGCGTGCTGATCGAAGGATGCCGCCTGAATTACCAGCAGGAAAAAGAGGTGTTCCGGCCAACAGATAGTTGGCAGCGTGGTCGCTCTGAGGTTCTGGAGCATCGCCATGTTCGACCAGAGATGGGTTATGACGACCCTGCAGCATCACAACAAGCTGATGATCGCGAGGATGATGCTCCAACAATGGATTCGTATTGGGGACCACGCCCTTAAACAGAGCTTCAACAGGCAGTAAATGGAAAGTAAAGAGAGATAATTAATGTAAATCATTGCGTTAGGCGCTGATTGCACAGGGTTGAAGGCCTGTACAACCAGCTAACCACAACAACCTATACTGGAGGCTGCTATGGCTGCCATCGATCCTAGCCAATTTAAGGCATTACACAAGTATTTTCCGGCTTTAACCCTCACTCAATTGGCCACCGCTTACATGTACTCGACAGGAATTCCTGTGGGAACCATCGCACAGCTTCGAGATGTATCGGAGGACACTGTCAAAGACTCACTCAAAGCGGCGTGTAACCGAATGCAGTTAACGTCGATATCCACAATGGGAACAGCGATTCAACTCAAGTTAAATCTTGAGTTATTAATCGCCATTGACTCAATTCAGTTAAACTAAATTCATAAATCACAGCAGTAAGTTTATGTCAACCCCCTTTTAAAGGGGGTTTCGCTTTTTAGGAGAAAGGATTACTCTCGCCATAATTATTTAGAAGAAGTAGGAAATTATAATAAATGACAGATAAGTCACAGTGGAAATCAGCCCAGACTGTTATTGAAATGACTCCTGATGTTAATCGGCTACTGACTCAGGCCGCAAAGCGGTCTGGTCGCAGCAAGGTTAAAGAGGCATCAATACGGTTGACTGACCATCTAAAAACAGTGACTGATATTGCAGTGCCTGGTCGCCGTTTTCTTTCCGATGAATCCAAGTAGCATTATATAGAGATCCAACACCAGGGAACTCTATTCTTAGTTTGTTTAAGTAATAATAAAAAAATATTGCGTTAATTCGTAGGGTTTTCTTTTACCTGGAATCTAGCGATTTTTGGGTATTAGCCCGTGAGTTATTTCCACGAAACTAATAATTCACCCGTTGGGGTGGGGTGCCTGTGGCCTTATTTATACGGGGTGGTGTCCGCTATTTAACAATTTTGGAAAGTCGGACAGCATTCTGTAACTGTGTAGACCCTTATGCAAAAATGCAATGTATCTATAGGTACGATCTGCCTCTAGAGAAGATTAGCACCACCCGCGAGGGACTGGGCGCGAACAGGCAACACTGGCAGAGCAGGGATGCTGACGCAAAAGAGATTTGTGCAAGTCCATTCGAACGAGTGGGCTTGCCCGAACTGTTGTTGATATTCAGATAAGGAGATGTTGATGGCAAAAGGAAAATTAAACGCACCGAAAAAGTATATATGTAATTTTTCCGAGCTATTGACACTTGTTGAACCTGATATAAATAAAGTAAATAGAAAGCGTAAGCGAGTAAGGCGCGATAAATTATTTTATTTAGGTGAAACAAAAGTGCAGGTAAAGAAAAAGCACAGACCGTCATCCCCAGAAATAAAATCCTCCCCCAAAATTTCCCGCTCTAGACCCTGTGAACGCGCAGTCGCGTGTTCAGACATTCTTTGTCGCAAGGCTGCCGAGTGATAGCCCCTTTCATTGTTATTCAGCTTGTCGTCTGACTTTTTCACCTATCTATCCCACTGCGTAATTGAGGTGACTCTATTGAAAATATTCCTCCCCGTTGCCCTGGCGCCGGTGGTGTTAAGTGGGTGTGCTATCAGCACCCCCGTACCGCCGCGCGTTCCGGCACAAGAATTTGTGACATCGTTGATCCAGGAGCAAATACCGATTATCCAGCGGGCTCAAGCGGATCTGGCTCAGGTTAGCAGAATTCGTTTGAAACCTGCTCCGGCCGCTCGTGAGTCAATGCCAGCTGCTGCTACACCGTCGCATCGCCTGCCAGATACCATTCAGCCCAAGGCGTTGGCAGGCCAGCCAGTGCCTACTTTGCAGGCCATCCGCTATCTCGGAATCCGCCCGGCCAGTTTGGCGCTTGCAAGAGCGGGAAAGGCTACGACACTTCGACAAGCTATGCGTCAGATTACTCCCGCTGGATGGCAAGTTTCTTTCTCTCAAGAACTTAAACCTGATGCACGTATATCGCTGCAATGGCGTGGTAACGATCAGTGGCCGTTTGTACTGGATGAAGTGCTGCAGCAGCAGGGTAAGGTGGCGTTGATTGATTGGCAGGCACAACGGATTTCCGTTGCGGCCAAGTCTGCTGAGTTTACTCCGGGGGCTGTGACCGTCCAGCCGCCAAACAAAATTGCGGTATCAACATCCACGGCTTCAGTTATCACCGATAAGCAGGGTGCTGTGAGTTCTGGTCGTAATCCATTTGGTGGCAAAAAATCGGTACAAGTCCCAGCAGCGGTTAAAACCACAGCATCGGTGACGTTACCTAAGACGATTATTAAGCCGAAAGTCTGGCGGATTGAGGCGGGTAGCACGCTGAAAGATACCCTGTTCAGTTGGGCCGCCGCTGAGAAGTGTTCTACTCCAGACGTGTCCAATTGGACTGTCGCCTGGCTGACATCAGCAAATTACCGTATCGATGCACCGCTCCAGTTTGAAGGGAGTTTCCGCGATGCGTTGAATAGCCTGTTCACTCTATACGGTACGGCGAAGGTGCCATTGTATGCCGGCGTTCGCCATGCTCAGTGTGTCATTTCCGTGGACGACAAGGAAATCCACTGATGGCCAGTCAGTAGGTTCCATACCCCTCTGTCCAAGAGGTTGCATTCGCAGCCTTAATTTCTGGAGGTACGAATGAGTTATCGCGGCAAAGTGAACATCGGCGTGATAGTCCTGTGCGCTGTGTTCTGGATTCTGATTTGGGGAGTTATGCGATGATTTACTGGTTGCTCTCGGTATTTCTGGGGCTCCTGGTATGGGTCAACATATCACCCCATGACCAAACAGGTGCGCAAATGCAGGATAGCACGCTGAGCCAACGCGCTATTCAAACTGTTCGTTATATCAATAACATCAATGACTGGCGCTATAACAACCCTTCGCAAAAAGACGGTGTGATCCCCGACAGCGCCTTCGGCTGGTCATCCCTACCTGAATTACACAATGTGCTGCAGGCTGACCGTGTGTATGTCTACCAACCGGATCAACCAGGGCTGATGGCCGCGTTGTTGGCACAGAGCCGGCATTCAGCTCTGGTTGGAAAAGTCGTCGGAAGACGTCTGATCGACAGCTTTGGCAATGACATGCAAGTTGATGTACCGGGCAGCATTGCTGACGGCAGCCTGGTGTACCTCAACTAATCTCTCCTCACCGTAAGGTTAAAAATGAAAAAACACCTCCCCTAACCGGGTTGGCGGCGACATTGTTGCTGCTTTCCGGCTGTGCGCCGCTTGAGCGCATCGACAAGATCGACAACACGGTCTCACAAGACGAAAAACAGGCAGATAAGCATATGAATGCCCTTAAAAAGGGTTCTGTGGTACGTGATCTGACCTCTCAATGGATCAACCCTTATCCGTTAAATACTCAGCCAGGCGGCAATAGCTTACTGCCTCCTTGTGCTGTGGCCATCAATCGACCAGGGAGTATCACGCTGGCGGAAGTCAGCGCCTTTATCAGTAAACGTTGCCGGTTGCCGGTGGTGGTGACGCCCGATGCGCAGGCCATATTGGCGCCGACAGGTGGCAAAACGGAGCAACTCAGTGGCCCCGTTCCCGCACCAGATCCTAATGGGATGGTGCCTTTGGCCGCCTTGGGTGGTTCACCTGTCCGAGCTGCACCGACGGTTACCGGTGGTACTGCACTCAGGGGCGTGTTCTGGCAGGGGGAATTGGGCGGGTTACTCGACAATGTCACCACGCGTCTGGGATTGTCATGGCGTTATGAGCAAGGCCGGATCGCCATTTTCTATCTCGACACCCGGACGTTTCCGGTCATGTTTATGGACAGCAAGGCGAGTTTTGGCTCCAAAACCGTGAGCGGCACCACCTCATCGATGGGGGCTACGGGCGACAGCAGCGGCGGAGGGCTCAGTGGCGACTCCAATACCTCGCAGGCGACCGAAATGGAAATCAAGTCGAGTCTGTACGAGGACGTCACCAATACCATCAAGTCGATGTTGACGCCGGGCACCGGCCGCATGAATTTGTCCGCCGGTGTACTGACGGTTACGGATACGCCGCGCGTGCTTGAGCAGATCGGCCGCTATCTGGATGACCGTAATAAAGAACTTAACCGGCAGGTGGTGCTCAACGTCCAGGTCTACAGCGTTGAGAAGCGTACGCAGGATCAGTATGGCATTGACTGGAACGCCGTATTCAACAGTGGCAGCGTCGGGTTGTCTTTGACCAATGCGTTCACCGGGGCTTCGTCCGATGCTCTGAATGGCGGTATTTCCATACTGGATGGTAAAGGGGCTGGCACGAAAGCCTTTATCAAAGCCTTGTCCGAGCAGGCGAACGTCAGCGTGATGACTGAAGCCTCGAGTATGACGACTAACCTGTCAGCGGTGCCGATCCAAGTTGCTCTGCAACAGGACTATGCCTCCAACGTGACTACGGAGAACACGGCGAACGTCGGCTCATCGAGCAGCATCACCAAGTCGACCATTACCACTGGCTTCAACATGACAGTGCTGCCGTTCTTGATGCCCCAGTCGCCAAAAATGCAGCTGCAATTTGCGATCAATATGTCGGATGACCCGACCATGCGTACGTTCACCAGTGACAACACCTCGGTTGAGCTGATGAAGACCCGCCTTAAGACCTTTACCCAGCGCGTCATTATGCAGTCTGGGCAGACATTAGTGCTAAGTGGTTATCAGTCTCTTAATAACACCGCAAACCGCCAGGGCGTTGGTAGTTTCCGTTTCTTTGGACTCGGCGGTGGCGCCAACGGTGAAAACAACAAAACCATGCTGGTCATTCTTATCACTCCGGTCATTTTGGGATAAGCCATGAAACAACAGACTACCTATACGCTGCAGAATGGGAGTGCCTGGCTGGTTGCCGGATTGCACTGGCAGTATCTGCCGCTACGTGGGCGCCGCGGCATGCGCTTACGTGCTAAAGAAGCGAATGCCACGCACTGGGCAGCGTTACCTACCGGTGATGGTCAGGCGCAAGGAACCTTGCTGGGAACCGTCACCCTTACGGACAAAACACGTCGAAAAGGCGGGCGACATACACTGGCATCAATGGCGTTAGCTGTCCTGCCAGCATTACCGGAGGCCTGTTACGGTGTTTTCCCGTTACCGGATGGCCAATACTGGTTTGTGGCTGTCAGCGACGGCATGTTGTCACCGTTCGGCGATATTGTTGGTGATGACGAGGCCATACGAATAGCTGTGTCCAATTTTCTGCAAATCACCTCTGCGCCGGCGGTGGGTTGGACAATATATGCCCCAAACGGCTTCTTTCCCGATAAAGACACTGAAGATAAAGCGCTGTCGACACTGTTCGACAGCAAAGTCGGCCTACGCCGTGCCCGCCTGAGCAAAACTCATAATCCGCAGATGCTGTGGCTGTGGGGGATTGCGGTGGTGGCGATGGGCGCAGGGTATACCGGCTATTCGACATGGCAGGCGCATCAGGAAGAGGCGCGTATTGCCGCTGCTCAGGCGGCACTGATGGCCAGGCAACAATTGGAGCAACAGGCTCCGGCCGACAACCTGAAACCCTGGGCAACGCAACCGCGATTCCCGCCGATGCTCAGCGCCTGCAGTAGCGTGTGGAAAGACGCGCAGATCTCTATTGCCGGCTGGGTATTCAATACGGCGACGTGTGATGCTCACGGCAAGATCACGCTGCACTACACCTTGCCGAATGGGGGCACCGTTGGGGACTTTGCCTTGCGGTTGCCCGTTCTCTATGGCTCAGATATTCAACCGGTGTTTAATATTCCCGGCAGCGCGGATGATGCTTCCTTTGCGTTACCGGTGCCGCTTTCTCCGCCTGAACACCCCGAAGCACTGCTCCCGGGCACCCAGCAAATCCAGCATCTGACAAGCTACGCCCAACGCATCAATGCCCGTTTGCGCCTTAGCGAAATGGACGCGAGCACCCAGTTAGCGCAGGGCGACGTACAAAACCTGCCGTGGCGCACCTACAGCTTTACGTTCATTACCGACATTCCACCCGATCGGTTGTTTGCGCCAACGCGCTTCAACAGCAGCGGGATACGGGCGTCCAGTATCACGACGACGCTCAAGAACAACCGTCTGGAATACACCATTGAGGGACTTCTGTATGCCAACCGTTAAATCCTGGGTAGCACCCTGGGCGCTGTGCCTGGTGCTGACCGCACCCGGTGTATTCGCCGCACCTGTCGCTGACATACCTGCGGCGCCACTTGCGACACCTTTGGCTGAAAAGTCGGTGAAGCCGCCAACATCAGCAGATATTCCCCTGCCAACCACGTTCACCCGCACAGAGGCTGGGCGGGCGTTAAATCTGGGCCAACTGGAAGCCATACAGGCTGAGACTGTGCTGTATGAAGCTCAGCTTGCCAGGGCAAAGGCATTGAATGAGCTGCAAAAGAACGGCTACGACCGTGCCCTGGGGCAGCCTTTCAATCCGGCACCGCCTTCTCAGGACAATAAGACTGAGGTCAAGGGGGCAACTCAAGATGCTGTTCCGCCACAAATCGTGGAGATCACCGGTACCGGCAAGGGTTTTACGGCCGTGCTGGCTCTCAGCAACGGCAATCAGGTCACGGTGCGGTCAGGGAACCGCATTCCGGGTACGGAATACGTCGTTAAACGGATCAATCTCAATGAGGTCGTTGTCGCCGGGAAGAACCAAACGCTGGTGTCTCTTTCCTTTGCGGGGTAACCGATATGTATGAGAAACGTGGTTCAACCTATATCCATTTAGATCTGGCCAATACTGACGCCCCGACGCTGTATGTGTCTGACGCGCACAATAACAGTCTGGCCGTCACGTCAGAGATTGCCGGTGCGTATAAGAAATACCCCAGGCTGCAGGTTAAGCGGGTTCAGCTCGACAAGCTGAAAGAATTGCAGCAAAGCCAGGTAACCGATAACCCCGAGGCTAACGATTATTCCGCTCAACAGGCGAAAATCATCGGTTTTTTTCGGGAGGCCAAGAAGAAAGGTGCCAGTGATATTCATCTGTTGATCGGGATGAATAATGTGACTGTGGTGCAATTTCGTGTGCACGGCGACCTCGAAACGGTGACTCAGTTGGACCGGGCCGAAGGAATGACGTTGGCGTCGACGATTGTGATGTCCATGTGCGATGTGGCCGAGAAGAGTTTTAATCCCAATCGTGCCCAAGATGGGCGGGTGCGCAAAGAGTTCCTGCAGGGCCTTAAACTTTTCGGCGCACGCTATGCGCACACGCCGGCAGAATTTGGGTTGTATGTGGTGATGCGTATATTGCCAGATGAAGGAAAGGCCCCGCCCACGTTGGACGAGCTGGGTTTTCTACAGGAACAGCAGGCGCTCATTCGGCGCATGCTGGCACGCCCTGAGGGCGTCATTATCCTCTCCGGGCCGACCGGTTCAGGGAAAAGTACCTCCTTGCGCACGTTCAGCGAAATGTACCTGTCGTTTACCGGTCATCGCAAACGCCTGATGACGCTTGAAGATCCGCCTGAGGGGCTGATTCTGGGGGCGGTACAGACCCCCATCATTGCTGATAAAAACGATCCGGATGCCGTTAGCCGCGCCTGGGTTCGCTCTATTTCTGCAGCTTTACGGTTAGACCCCGACGCCATGGTCGTCGGCGAAATTCGTGATGCCAACTCGGTTAAATCTGCATTGACGGCGGCCAAGTCCGGCCACCTGGTGGAAACCACACTGCATGCCAATGACGCTGTCGGCATTCTTGACCGCCTGACAGACACATTGGGCATCCCTATGGGGCAGGTTGCCGATCCTCAAGTCATGATCGGGTTAATCGCTCAACGATTGGTGCAACTGCTGTGTCCACACTGCAAGAAAAGCTGGAGTGACGTCAGTGACGACCTGGAAGAAGAGAAAAAGCGTTACTTGAGCGCTTTTGCCGCGTGGATACATTGGCTTTTCGCCATCCTGAGGGATGTGAGCACTGTTACAAGGGCGTTACCGGTCGGCGTGTTATTGCCGAAGTTATCCGCCCTGATGCCCGGTTTATGGAACTATTTCGCCATGAGGGCAAGCTGGCCGCGCGCAGTTATTGGGTGAACGTGCTGGGCGGCATTACTCGCGGTCAGCACCTGTTGCGTTATCTCAATGCCGGGCTGGTCGACCCAGTCGATGCTGATTACATCAGTCCGCTAGATGAAGACAGTCTGACCTTGCTACCCCCGGAGGGCACATCATGATTTCCCGCTGGCGCGAACGTCTGACGGCATTGTGGGGCAAAGTGCCGTCATCGGAAAAAATGAATGAAGGGTTAGGCCGCTGGTTGGCGCAAAAGACCTTCTCCACGGCCGACCGTCTGACGCTCTACGAGGACTTGGCTTTTCTGCTCGACAATAACCTTAAAGTCGAAAAAGCCATCAATTCGATGATAGGAAGCTACGGGAACAAACGTCCCCCGGTGGTCTATTGCCTGGAAGATATGCTCAGTGCGCTGCGTCAGGGAAAATCAGTCGATCAGGGGTTGGCGCCCTGGATACCCCGACAGGAAGCCGCCATCCTCAGTTCCGGTGTTCAGGACGGTAACCTGGCTGCCGCCTTATATCGGGCGATCACCGTGGTTCAGGGAATGTCGGATATGAAATCAGCGCTGGTTTCCACACTGGCTTACCCGATGCTGCTGATGGCAACCACATTCGCCATGATGAAGATGGTGACCGTCTACTTTCTTCCTCGCCTGGAGTCATTATCTTCCCGAGACAACTGGACTGGGGGGCTGTGGTGGCTCAGCGCCATCTCAGAGTTCTTTGTCAATCATGCAATTATTCTCAGTGGGCTGGTGATCCTGTTGATTGGGTTCGTTATCTGGTCGATGCCAAATCTGATTGGGAAAATACGACAGCATGTTTTGGACCGTTTATTGCCCTGGAGCGTGTATCGCGACGTGCTTGGCGTGGGCTTCCTGCTGAATTTCAGTGCCCTGATGCGTGCACAGGTGAAGACGGAAGACGCCATCGAGATGTTGAGTCGCTATGCGCCGCCCTGGTTGTATGAACGATTGGCCGCAACCCAGCGTCAGGTTAGGCAAGGTGACCACCTGGGGTTGGCATTACGCAATGCTGGCTACGGATTTCCCTCCCCACGCGCTATCGACAAACTGGTCCTGCTGACTGATGGCGATAACGCTGAAATGATTATTGAAAATTTTGCACGGGCCTGGCTTGTGCAAACCGTAGCCCGGATCAAGCGGACGGCGTCTTTGCTTTCTTACATCGCATTGGGCACCAACGCTGGCTACATGATCCTGATCCTCCTGGCCACACAAAACCTCAACGACCTCGTGGGCACACGTTAAGCCACCCACTCTCCACAAACCTAAAGGAAATAGTAATGGAACTGACACAAACTCCTCGCTCGATTATCAACCGTGGGGTTATCACCCTGCTTGAAGCAGCCATTTATTTTGTTCTTGTCCTCGTTGTATTAGCTATCGCTATTACCCAGGGGGCGGCTTGTTTAACCGTAACGATGCCAGCACGGAGTACAATAATGCGGCGGAACTGTTGACCAATACCCGCACTATGTTGAAAACATCTGGTATCTATAATTTTGCTGCTGCAGATGCCATGACCGGTGCGCTGATTCAGTTTGGCGGTGCGCCGGCCAACATGACCGTTGTCGGCACCAAGTCCTCCGGCAGCGCCAAGCTTCAAAACTTGTGGGGTGGGGCTGTCACCGTGCAACCCGTTGCGACTGCCGGCGGCCAGAAGTCCTCCTTCTCACTGACCTACGCGGCGGTTCCACAGGAAGCGTGCATTACTCTTGCGACCAAGCTGAGTGCGGCGCCGAGTGTTGTGACCACCATGGTTAACGGTACGTCGACTAATGGTGCAATCGCGGCGAGCGCCGTTGGTGCGCAGTGCACTGCAGATAAAGGCTCCGTTGGTCAAAATACCCTCACTTTCACCAGCAACACCTGATGCCCATCCCGCCGGTAACGTTCTGTTGCCGGCCTCCTTCTGGAGTGCATTCTTATGTTGTTTCCTTTCAAACGTGTCTTGTCCTGCCTGGTGTTGGGCGGGGCGTTATTATTACCGCTGTCGGCACAGGCGTTCTGTTTTAACGAGGCGGGCGCCCGCTATAAAGTCGACCCCTTATTACTGCGTTCAATGGCCACCGTTGAAAGCAGCCTTAACCCACGTGCTATCGGCAATAATCGCGATAAAAAAGGGCGGGTCACCAGCCGAGACTTCGGGCTGATGCAGATTAATGACCGACACATTCCCCAGTTGCGTGCACTGGGCATTATTCAGAGTGAGCAGGACCTGCTGACAAACACGTGTCTCAACGTACAGATTGGGGCCTGGATACTGGCAAAGCATCTCAAGCAATGCGGCGTTAATTGGCAATGCCTCGGCTCCTACAATGCCGGGTTTGCTGACAACAATGGCCCGCGACGCATGATTTATGCGCGGAAAGTGTATGCGATGTACATGAAGCTTAAGGGAGGTGCGGCCTGATGACCCTGTATCTCCTGAAGTTCTCGTTACTGATGGCCTTCGCCAGCGCCACTCTGTGCATTGGTGCCCAACCGTTGGTTAATCAGGCGAAACAATTCTTGCTTAATCATGGTGGCCCGCCACTCACCCGGCTGCAGGTCAGGGGCGTCACAATTGTTTTCGCCGGCACCGGTACTGTCCTGATCGCCACGACAGCCCTCGCGGGTTTCCCCTGGTTAGGAACGGTCAAAATTCTGGGGCTGTTTGCGTGGGGTATTCCCATGGTGCTGCTTGATATGCGCAATTACTGGCTCCCGCTGCGGTATACCTCCGGTTTTTGGCTGACCGGTTTGCTGTTTACCTGTCTGCCTGGGAGCTCGCTCACCCTGACGGAGGCGGTTACAGGCAGTATCGGCATGTTTATGTTCCTCTATGCCTTTCACTACGGTGCCAAACGCCTGCGGGGTGAAGAAGGGTTTGGTCTGGGCGATGTCCATTTGATTGCCGCGCTGTGTGCCTGGTTTCCCTGGCGATTGGCCAGTGTGCTGAGCGGATGTGCCTTCTTGCTGTTTATCGTTGGCGCGTTGCTGACGAAAAAAACGGCTCAACCTTATGCTCCCTGGCTGTTCGCCTTACTGGCGGTTTTGGCCGGAAGCTTCCCTCAACTGACCCTATCAGGTGCCTTATGACTGCTGAAGCTGCCAACCCTCGTATCAACCGGGGGTATCGTTGATCTCATTGGCCATTGTCCTGGGGATTGTGTTAATTGCCGCCCCTATCGGGCTGGAAAGATATTCCAACTATATAGAGGAACAAACCTGGGTCGTGACAGCCACACACCTGAGTACGGTGAGTCAGGGAGCACGGCGGTACGTTAAAGATAACTACGACACCTTACTGAATCAGGTCAAAGGAGGTGGCAACATCACGGTAACCGGGCAGACGCTTAGGGATAAAGGGTATTTGCCGGCGGGTTTTTCCCTGACCAACAATAATACTCAGACCTATATCCTCGCGGTAACACGCAATCCCGCGCAAACCGACAAACTGGTCGCCTTTGTGTTGACGGCCGGCGGTCAGGGCATTGCGTTCAAGGGGCAGCGATATATCGCCCAAAACACCACTGGCCTTGGGGGATATATCTACCCCGCCAATGTGGCCAACGGTGCCGGCGGTGGTTGGCAGGTCAACCTGTCGAGTCTGGGGCTCAGCGGGCAGAGTGGTCACTTGGCAGCCTATCTGACGTCTGATGTATTGGCTGGAGGAGCGGAAGAAAGTGATCGTTTGTATCGTTTCCAGGTTAACGGTCGTCCCGATCTCAATAAGATGCATACTGCGATCGATATGGGGGCCAATGACCTGAATAACGCAAATGTCGTTGATGCAAATACGGGTAACTTCAAGCAAAACGTCAACGGTCAGAATGTCTATGCGACTGCGGATATGTCGGCAAATCGTCTTGCAGCCAACAGCTCGGTTTGGTCCGGGGGCTGGATTGGGGCTGTCGGGGATGTACGTAGTGATACTGGTTGGCTCATCAGTAAACATGGTAAAGGTTGGCTCAATGAAGACCATGGCGGTGGGTTATACATGGATGATAATGACTGGATTAAATCGGTTAACGGCAAGGGGATTTATACCAGCGGCCAGCTTAAAGGTGGAACCGTTCGGGCAGATGGTAGGGCGTCGGTTGGTGAATATCTGCAGTTGGATGGTGTAGCGACAGAAGGGCAGGGGTGCTCTCCTAATGGCCTGCAAGGCAGAAACCCAGCAGGGGCGATATTGTCTTGTGTCAATGGTGTATGGAAAACGTCATCAATCACGGAGACCGTAAATGCATATGGTGATATCAAATGTAATAACAAAAATGGGCAAACAATCGCCTATTGCCCCAGCGGCTATAAGTTATTATCCGGTGGGTGGGAAATGACTCGATGGAGTAATGATGATGGCCGTAACTCCCCAGACACCTCATCTCCTGACCCGTATATAAATGCCTGGCGGGTTTCACCCCCAGGGCAATTTGGTGGATGTATGCGGGCGACGGCTCTTTGTGGGAAATAAAAGTGTAGTGACAAATTTACGGAAATTGTGTTTTTTATGGTTTTTAGTTAAAATACATTAACTTAATTTTAGTAAATGGAATTTATACATGAGTAATGGAAGGCTTGATAGCGTGCAAATCCTTCGTGGCTTTGCTGCTCTTTCTGTTATGTTATTCCACTTTAGATGGAATATAAATCTTTCCTATCCTAACTTAGGAGATAAATTATTCGGTTGGGGGCTATTGGTGTTGATGTCTTCTTCATAATAAGTGGGTTTGTTATCACGCTTTCAGCGAAGAAACTTACACCAGGACTATCGGCGGTAGGGGTGTTTTTGAAACACCGCGCAAGGAGAATACTTCCAGCTTATTTTATTATTCTGCTAATTACTTTCCTTTTGTCTGGGGCCATGAGCACGTTCCATTATCCAGAGAAGGTGAGTAACTTGATAAGTGCAATCACGTTCTCCCCAATCGATGCCAATCATGCCCCATTCTATGTGGATGATAGCGGTTTCTATGGAATTCGGTGGACACTGAATTACGAAGTGTTGTTCTACTTAGTCATGGCAGTTTGTCTGATATCAAAATACCGATGGTTACTGTTGTTTGGCGTGTTTTCTTTAAGCCTTATTGTTTTGCCTATGTTAACTGGCCAATCACCGACCTTAAATGTTGGTGGTTACCAATTCAACTCGGCATACTTGAATCTAATGACCAACCCTATCATATGGATGTTTTTGGTGGGTGTTGGGTTTGGTCTTATCTATCCCTATACAAAACACTTAAATTGTCAGTTACGCTTAGTAATATTAGTTATTGCATTAGTTGTTACAGGCTACTTCGTTCTCTTTACACCATCACTGGGTCATGGACTAACGATGTCAGGGTGGTATCTGTCAATTTTGTTTATTGCTGTAGTATTAAATGATGAGATTATAACGAAATACACACCGAGGTTTTTTGTTACCTTGGGTGAGGTCTCATTCTCCCTCTATCTAATCCACACATTAATGAATGGTGGAATAGGGAAGCGATTTGAAGATATTGGTGTGGTTGACGGTTTACCAAGATTTGTTTTGTCATGTGTTATCTCCATTGGGTTGGCCTACTTGTCGTATAGGTTTATTGAAAGACCAGTGAGTCTGAGAAAACAAAAAACAGTAAGGCATGAAATGGTGTAATTAATATAAGGGGTGCAATGCCCCTTTGCTTTTATTTACTAACCACGCTCTAAATTCCAATTAATCTAAATAGTCAGATATACAGGATAAAGAAACATGAAACTTTATTGCATGTTACTCTTTGTGCCTGTGGTGCTTAGTGGATGTCAATTACCGGCTAAAAGTACCGCAGTCATGCCGCTTAATAATACGGATACACAATATAATGCTGAGCAGATTCAAAACGCGCAGAATAATTTGTATTTGTCCGGTGCGATAAACCAAGTTCGAACGCCTTTATTTACACCGGGTATCAGCGCCAATTCTCAGCGTGTAACTGTCAATTGGGATGGAGATGCTGTCGAGCTGCTTTCCCATCTGGCCCGACAACGTGGGTTGACCTTTAATTGGACGGGGGTGCGGCTTCCGTTGCCGGTCAACCTGCATGTGAACGGTATCACCTACCAGAACCTGTTGCGAATGATCGAAATTCAGACGGCCTGGCGGGCCACTCTGCATGAGTTTCCTGGCCAGCTCACGCTGGCCTTTGCACAACCAGAGAAACCGAGGGGGAGTAGATGAAAAAATCCATTCTGACGCTGCTTTTCGTCAATGGCGTACTGTGCGGCCAGGCAGCAGCTGCACAATCCCCTCAGAGTCTGCACCGCCAGATATGGGCAGTTACCTCAGCCCTTCACAGCCATCATCGTCAGATGTGTCGGAAACGCGGCGGCAGCTGCTTGAAGAGGCTGGACGCACATTGGGTTTTCGGGGCGGAAAAGCACAGCGAGCCTGGGAGCTACGGCAAACACTTGATGCTGTTGCCAAAAACCTGGATGCCTTATATGACTTTCGTACTTTGATCAGTCGCCAAGGTTGGCTTCCTCCGGTGATCAGTGAGGCTCAGGATGTGGCCCACATAACACCTAATCAGATAAGAACCGCTACACATGTGTATGAAATTCTCACCCCGGAGCGTTTTGTCAGCAACCCGCCATCCTGGCGGAGTTGGCTCAACGCAGGTTTATCCACCTCGGCTATCGATGGGCCTGAAGCGGCAGTGATACCTTCCAACGGTGCGCAAAAAACGCTGTGGCAGGCTGCTGTTCGCAAGGGGTGGGAAGAAGGGCGAGAGGGTGCTGATCATACGTTGGAAGCCAATTTCAATCGTCTGACCCGTGATTATCGCGGCATGTTGGTTTACTCCCGCTTGTTGCAACAGGGATATATCACCTCTCCGGTGGTGACAGACCAGCAACAAACCGTCAGTGGCGATCGTAGCAAGCTGACCACGGGGGACAGGGTACGTCGCCTCAAAGAGCACGCTGGATTTGTGCCTGACAAGACGAAATGGAAGCCGGTAATACAAAGAGAGGGCGATCATGACTGAATCTACTGACTTTGTTCCCTACCCCTTTGAGAGCGGGCTGGATGGCAATGCGCTGAAAGCGTTTTTTGTCTGGTGCGCCAAGCAGAATGTCAGTGATATCCATATCCAGGGCGGCAATCACCTGGTTGTCAGCCACCACGGTCGATTGCGACGAGCCAGCACCTTTGTGCTGGCTGACGATACCTTGTCAAAACTGATTGACGAGGTCTTTGAACCGGAGGTCCGGGCAACGGCCGGTGGGGGGCATACAGTGGACAGGGCGCTGCAGTTGGATGGCGATATGTACCAGCGTTACGGTCTGGATCGTGGCGAACGGTTGCGATTCCGCTGCAATTTCGTACAGGCAACGGCGGGGCGGCTTGATACGACTATTGCACTGACTATGCGAATTATCCCGACCGCAATTCCCGACCTTGATTCGTTGGGTATCGAGGATGATCTACGCAGTGTTGTTCTGCCTCATAAAGGGTTGGCCTTCATTGGCGGCGAAACCGGCTCCGGAAAAAGTACCTTCCTGGCGTCGGTTTATCGGCACTGTATTGATCATGACCCTGACCGCAAAGTGACGACGACCGAAGACCCGATAGAATTTGTTCTGGGTAAGAGCGGAGATATTTTGCCAGCCACCCAGCTGCAGATCCGGCGGGATGTAGCAAATTTTGCCGAAGGTATCCGTGCTGACCTGCGGCGAGCACCGTCGGTTATTGGCGTCGGGGAAATGCGTGATCGGGAAACCGTGGAGGCCGGTATACAGGCGGGCCAGCTTGGTCATCTGTGCTTATCGACACTGCACATTCATTCACCGGGTGAGGCCATACCTCGCTGCCTGAACCTGTTCCAGGCGGAGATCCGCGAAGCTATCGCGCACGACATGCTGGGGGTACTCCAGTACATCGTGGTGCAGAAGTTGCTGAGAACAACTGATGGTAAACGGCAGGCTGTGCGTGAATACATTATCTTTGACGATCCCTTGCGGGAACGGCTGTCGCAAATGCCTTACATCAAATGGGGCCAGCACATTGACGGCATTATTCGAACTGAGAAACGGCGCATTGCCGATCATGCCTGGCGGCTGTACTTGCAAGGCCGCATCGCTCGCAGCGAGCTGGCCGTCGCCCTGACTAGCCACCAGTTGCGTGAGTTGGAGCGAGGTCATACCCATGAATGATGAACAGGAACCTTTGCCACCGGGCTATTGGCGCAATGCCTCTCGGCGGCTCAATGTTTACGGTGTTCCGGCCCCCTTGTTTCTGCTGTATTTATTCTGGTTCCGCTTCCCTACTTGGGACACGATTTATGTGATCAGCGGCATCATCATTTTTTCCGAATTCTGTCGGCCTTTGGTTGGACGTTGACGGTGCTGAATGCCCGGCTGGTCTATCTGTTGCGGGGAAAGCGGCTGTCGGGCCGCCCGTGGTGGTATCGCCGTTTTACTGAAGGCGAGTGACGATTATCCACATAGGCCTTTTAGGGTGCCGGGGTATAGATCGGCATCGAGGAGATCAACATGGGAAAAGTAATTGAGCACTGTCTTTGGCTGGCGGTGCCGCACGAAGAACGAGATAAGGCTCGCAAGGCTGCAGGGCTACTTGATGATGGCCGTTCGGCACTGGCCTGGGATAAAGATGCCGTTCTGTGGTACGCGCGTCCAGGAAGCGATATCGATCGAGTGAAGGCTTGGCTGCCCGATAACACCATCAGCACCGGCGGTGGTGATGCGCAGGCAGAG